>JBEPXC010000051.1:0-18422 GCA_041642035.1 Sphingobacteriia bacterium | reverse complement strand
TACATGACTTTCAAAAGTTAATGCCTCCTGAAAAAACATGAGAAAGATTTTGTGGAACATAATCTCATTGATGTGAGATTTGTACCCACCATAGGTGAAAGAAAATGATCCTGGTAGAAAACTGAAAACATTCATTTGAACAACCTTCAATATGGATACAACAGGGAACGAATATTTTACTACAGCCAGAACATTAATGGATGATTTCCTGGAAAGAACCGCAGTCACCGGCAACACGGGAAACCCAAAACAGCGATATTTATGGACAGATGCATTCGCCGTACAAGCTTGTTTTGCGTTATATCATGCACTTGATGAAAGGGCTTATTATGACTATGCACTCAAGCTCATTGATCTGGTTCATGAAACCCTGGGGCAATACCGGGATGATGATCCCCGGACCGGATGGATCAGCGGTTTACCTGAAGGAGAAGGCAAAGAAAATCCAACCGCAAATGGCTTGAGAATAGGTAAAAAACTCGGAGAACGGGCAACCGGCGAATCCTATAATCAGCAGCTTGAATGGGAACGCGACGGGCAGTATTTTCACTATCTCACACGCTGGTTCATGGCCTTGCTCCAGGCCTTCAGAGAAACTCATGAAAAAAGGTATGCCCTTTGGGCTGTCGAGCTGATAAAGGCCGGGGAAAAGTTTATTTACGGAAAAGGCAGGAATCTGCGCATGTACTGGAAAATGAATACCGGGCTCAGTGAGGCGGCTGTAGAAAGCATGGGGGCTCATGATCCGATGGAAGGACTTATTTGTACAATAAGTGCCATGAATGCACTTCCGGAAAAAAAAGAATCGCTTGTTTCGCTTAAGGAAAAATTTCAACATATCTGCAGAGAAATGAGCTGGTATACCAACGATCCACTGGGCATCGGGGGGTTACTGCTCAATACCTGCAGGAGTTTTGAATTAAGCATGAAAGAAGAAGCTTTACCAGAGGAAATTCAGCCTGAGATGCTTTTTTCCTCCGGTATTTCAGGATTGAAAGTTTTCTCAGATCACTTGTTCGATCCCACCCGGCCGGCAGTTTCACGGCTTGCATTCAGGGAATGCGGTTTGTCTCTGGGATGCAAGGTATTACATGAGTTAAGAGACAGATACCGCGGTTTCAATGTAAACTTTTCAGAGTTAACCAATCATCTATGGATTGCCAGGTCTATAGAACAATTCTGGATACAACCCTCCAGCCATAAATCCTCTACCTGGACCGATCATCTTGATATAAATGCAGTTACCCTTGCAGCCAGTATTCTGTCAGGAGAAAAACCCCGGGCATTTTCATCATAAGGTTTCGGGTTGCTTACGGGAAGGACTTCTCACGTCACCCTGCCATGCTGCTAATTCATAGTATTCGATGGGACGGCTGCAAACTTTTTTAACCGACTTGTTCCTTGTATTGTTGCCGGGAAACATACAATGGCTGAAAGGGTGCAGTGCTTAAGCAACAGATCACACAACGAGATATTTTCAAATAGTTATCGGTAATAGTATTAGCGATCCCCGGATGCAGAACAAGTAAAAAATCTGTTCCTGAAATTCTCTTTGGCATAAGGTCTGATTATTTTTGTTATTTTTGGACTTTTTATAAAAACCGGCTTCAGTTATTAATTTATACCAATTATTAGTTTTATGGATAACAGTACTCTGGATAAAAGAGATGGCTTTACAAGTAAATTTGGAATCATAGCTGCTGCAGCCGGTTCGGCCATCGGACTGGGTAATATATGGCGATTTCCTTATGTAGTAGGCGAAAACGGTGGGGGCGCCTTCCTGCTGGTTTACCTTTCGTTCGTTTTGTTGCTGGGCATTCCGGTCATGCTTTCCGAGTTTGTTATCGGGCGTAAAGCCAAACGCAACGCCTATGGTGCGATTAAGAGTATTGCTCCCGGCACCTTGTGGCCGGTTATCGGAATCATGGGCATCGTGGCCGCTTTCGTTATTTTAGCCTTCTACAGCACTATTGCCGGTTGGACCCTTCATTATGTGTACCTCTCTGTCACCAATGGCTTCCAGGGAAGCAGCCCTGAAGCATTGGGTAATTTGTTTAATGAGTTCATGTCGTCTAATGCGATGCCTCTTTTTTGGCAAATGATATTCCTGGTATTGACGGCGGCCATCATACTTTCGGGCGTAAGAAAAGGGATTGAGAAATACTCCAAAATACTGATGCCTTTTTTGCTGGTTATCCTGATTGTTTTGTGCATCCGTTCTCTTACCCTGCCGGGCGCCATGGAAGGACTTGCCTTTTTATTTAAACCAGATTTCTCTAAAATAAATGCATCGGTTATGCTCAGTGCACTGGGACAGGCAGCATTTTCTTTGAGCATTGGCATGGGGGCTCTCATTACGTATGCATCATACTTTCCCAAAAGCACCGATCTCACCAGAACGGCCTTCGAGGTATCGATAGCTGATGTGACGATTGCCGTGTTGGCTGGTGTGGCTATTTTCCCTGCTGTTTTTGCTTTCGGAATGGAGCCTGATAGTGGGGTAGGACTTGTTTTTATGGTTCTGCCCAATGTTTTTCAACAAATGACCGGGGGATATTTCTTTGCACTGGCATTTTTTATTTTACTTTCCATTGCTGCGATAACCTCTTCCATATCCATTATGGAGGTGGTGGTCGCTTATTTAACAGAAGAGTTTAAACTCAAGCGAAAATATGCAACCCTCATAACCCTGATTGCAGCAGCTTTTGTAGGTGTTTTTTGTACCCTTTCATGGGGAGCGCTCGATCATGTGAGCATAGGAGGAAAAAACATTTTTGATGCACTTGACTTTACCGCATCCAATGTATTGCTACCTCTGGGTGGCTTGCTAATAGTGCTTTTTGTTGGATGGTATATGAAACAGGCCGAGGTAAAAGCCGAAATGTCGAATTATGGTGTGCTTAAGTTGAAGCTTTTTGCAGTTTTTTCTTTCCTTATACGCTTTATTGCCCCCGTGGCTATTGCCATTGTTTTTTTACACGGAATCGGCTTTATATAACTTAAAGAAATCGTTTTTAAAATAGTAAATAAAGTTCTCATTAATGAGGCCACATAATATTTAACCTTATAGATTATTGTTGTATGGAACAAATTCATGATTTTTTATTGTTAATGGACAGCCATATTGGGGGAGGCCCATGGTTTGTATACCTTCTTCTTTTTACCGGATTGTTTTTTACGCTTTATTTAGGATTTCCGCAGATCCGGTATTTCGGACATTCTCTGAGGGTGGTATCAGGCAAATACGATATGAAGCATGATATTGGCGATACTTCTCATTTTCAAGCTTTAACAACCGCTTTGTCAGGCACTGTAGGCACAGGGAATATTGCAGGGGTAGCATTAGCCATCCATCTGGGTGGGCCAGCAGCTTTGTTCTGGATGCTGATAACAGGTATGCTGGGTATGACGACTAAATTTGTAGAGGTAACCATTTCTCATAAATATCGTGAATTGGACAGCGAAGGCAGAATATCCGGAGGACCCATGTACTATATGAAAAAAAGGCTGAATATTACCTTGCCCAACAAGAAGGTTATTAATACGGGTAAATGGCTGGGGGCTTTCTTTGCCGCTGCAGCTATACTGTCTTCTTTTGGTACGGGCAATATGCCTCAGATCAATAGCATTGCCGGAGCAATGAATGCTACTTTTGGAATCTCTCCCTACATTGTAGGAGCAGTGTTGTCGGTCTTGCTTGCCTTTGTTATTTTGGGCGGCATTAGCAGGATTGCCAAGGTTACTTCCCGCTTAGTACCTGCCATGGCTTTGATATATATATTGGGAGCTTTTGCTGTTTTGTTTTACAACTACGAAAATATTATACCCTCTATTGTATCCATTTTTGCGGATATTTTTTCGGGTTCAGCGGCGACGGGTGGATTTCTGGGTGCATCAGTAGTTTATGCCTTTAACAGAGGGGTAAACAGGGGGCTGTTTTCCAATGAAGCAGGGCAGGGGTCTGCACCCATTGCGCATGCAGCGGCCAGGGCACACGAGCCGGTTTCTGAAGGTATCGTTGCCTTGCTCGAGCCTTTTATCGATACCATCCTTATTTGCACCCTTACCGGCCTGGTGCTCTTGTCTTCAGGGGTATGGAATGATAAGATTCAGAATGATTTTCAGCGGGCCGATCAGGTAATTCTTGCCGATCATTATAATCAGGAAAATCCTGAAGATGTAGAGAAATTATTTCAGTTTTTCGATGGAAACATGAATCTTCCACTATTTTCAGGTGATCTGGAGATTGTAAATGGAAGGGTCAGTGAAAAAGTCAACAAGGAAATAACCATCCTGCATGCCCGTTCAATTGCTGAAGATGTTATGGTCAGGCGACAGGGGGAGCCTTATTCGGGTACCCTGCAGATTTCTGAGGGAAGAACAAGTGACGACGATGTGTCGGTTAGTTTTTCGGGAAAATCATTGATTCACAGTGCGCCTATGACAACAGAAGCCTACACCCGAAGTTTCTTTGGCAACTTCGGACAGTATATTGTGGCCATAGGATTGTTGCTGTTTGCTTTTTCTACTGCTATCTCATGGTCCTATTATGGCGACCGCTCGGTAACCTACCTGTTTGGAACCAAATATGTTTTGCATTACAGGATTGTATACGTGCTGGCCTTCTTCTTTGCCGCTTTTACCGATACTACCATTATCTGGACCCTTTCTTATATTACCATAGCTTTGATGACTGTGCCTAATCTTATAGGAATACTGTTGTTGCGCAAAGAGATAAAGGCTTCCATTGCCGAATACTGGATTGATTTTAAAAAGGATGAAGAGGGACGGAACGAAGCTTGATGCTATAAGAGTGTCAAATTGACGGTGTGCTAAAGATTATTCTTTTCCCGGCAGCTGAGCAATTGCATATTTGCTTTAGCTTTGCCGGGATTATTGTTGCATTTTTCTATATATTTTCACTATGCAATAATTAGGGACCGATAATTGTTATACATCCATAAAAGTGATGTACTTAATCCAGTGCAAGAATGAACAGAATCAAAATATTTTTAATTTTATTTTTTCTTTTAACAGCTACCAGTGGGTTGATAGCGCAGAAACCTGCTAAAACAAGGCGTGTTGACCTGATTCAGGCCGACGATATGCAATTTGACCGCGACATTGCTGCTGACGCCCGCCGCCTGATTGGCAATGTTATTTTTAAGCATGAAGATGCAACCATGCGTTGCGATAGTGCCTGGCAGTTTACAGAATCTAACCGTTTCAATGCCTACGGCAATGTTTTTATCCAGGTCAATGATAGTGTTGAAGTCTATGGCGACAGGCTTTACTACAATGGAAACACCCGTATGGCTGAGCTTCATGGTGATGTAAAACTGGTGGACAATCAGATTACGCTGACCACCGATGATATGTATTATAACCTTGCGACCAATACCGCCAATTATGTTGATGGTGGAAAGATTGTTGATGTTGAAAATACCCTTACCAGTACATGGGGCTTTTACTATGCCGATGAGAAGAACTTCTTTTTCAAGGATCAGGTAAAGCTGGTTAATCCTCAATATGTGATGGATTCTGATACCCTGCGCTATAATACCCTTACTGAAACGGCCTATTTCTTTGGTCCGACCACCATTGTCAGCGATGATAATACGATATTTTGCAAAAACGGCTGGTACGATACACAAAACGATATTGCCCGTTTTAGTCGCGAAGCCTATTTTACCAATGAAGAACAGATTCTTGCCGGCGACAGCCTGTTTTATGATCGCAACAGGGGCTACGGAAATGCCATCAACAATGTGATGCTCAAAGACTCTGTGCAAAATACTTTTGTAACAGGACATTTTGCCGAGCATTTTGAGCATGAATCCTTATCTGAGGTCACACAGCAGGCGGTTCTTACCGTTGTGGCACAAAGTGATTCTCTATTTATGCATGCCGATACCCTGCGATCGATACAGGACGAAGAAAACAACCGCAAGATGTTGTTTGCCTGGAATAATGTAAAATTTTTCAAGACCGACTTACAAGGACTGGCAGACTCTATTGTGTATAATTTTGTAGATTCTACCATTTACCTGTATAATGATCCCATCATTTGGAGCGATAATCATCAGCTTTCGGCAAACAGAATCGAGGTGAAAACTGCCGATGATAATCAGATAGAATCTATCCAACTTTTTGATGCAGCTTTTATTGTTTCAAAAGAGGACTCTTTGTCTTTCAATCAGATTAAAGGAAGAAAAATTATTGCCTGGTTCAATGGCAAAGAACTAAGTAAGATTGATGTTTTTGGCAATGGAGAGGCCTTATATTTTGTGAAAGATGAAGAAGAAGAATTAGTAGGTATTAATAAATCGCTCTCAGCGGATATAACCATATTGCTGGAGGATAACCAGCCCAGCAGCATTATTCTCTATACCGATTCGGATGCTGATATGTTTCCTCCAGCACAAATGCCACAGGAGGAAAGATTTTTACAGCATTTTAAATGGGTAACAGACCGAAGGCCCCAACAAAAGGAAGATATATTCGTTTGGTAATAACCCATGAAGATTAACAGCGAGAGGAACTCTGAAAGCAGAGAAAGTCGTTTCTGTGGCAACAAAAAAACCTGAACCCCATTTTAGCTATGGTAAACTTTAAAAAATTTATACTACCCAATGGATTAACCTTGCTTGTTCACCAGGACAAGTCGACACCAATTGTTGCAGTCAATATGCTGTATGCTACCGGTGCCCGGGATGAGCATCCTGATCACACCGGTTTTGCTCATTTGTTTGAGCACCTGATGTTTGAAGGGTCGGTGAATATACCGGAATACGACAATGCGCTTCAGATGGCAGGAGGTGAAAACAATGCCTTCACCAATAATGATATAACCAACTATTATCTAACCATACCCAAACAAAATCTGGAAACAGCCATGTGGCTTGAATCCGACCGGATGCTGGGACTGGCATTCTCGGAAGAAAAACTTCGTATACAAAAAAATGTTGTTACTGAAGAGTTTCGCGAATCCTATCTGAACCAACCCTATGGTGATGTATGGCTTTTATTAAGGCCACTGATATATAAGGTGCATCCTTACCAATGGCCCACCATTGGTAAAAATATTGATCATATTCAACATGCTACCCTTGACCAGGTCAAAGATTTTTTCTATACCTATTACAGGCCTGCCAATGCCATCATGGTGGTTTCGGGAGATGTTGAGAGTACAGCCGTATACGATATGGTGATGAAGTGGTTTGCGGATATTCCAAAAGGAGGAAAAATTAATCGTAATTTGCCGGAGGAACCCATACAGAGTAAAGCACGACAATTGGTCGTAGAAAGAGATGTTCCCTTTGATGAAATATATCTTGCTTTTCACACGGGGACTCGGCTGAATAAGAATTTTTATACCACTGATCTCATTACAGACTTACTGGCAGGGGGGCAATCAGCAAGATTGAAGGAAAGATTGGTTAAGAAAAGGAAAATATTTTCCGAAACCAATGCATGGATCAGTGGGAGTATAGATACAGGATTTTTGGCTGTAACAGGTAAGCTGATGGAGGGCCAAACCATGAGAACAGCCAGGGAAGCCATCTGGGAAGAACTCAACGAATTGATCCAAATCCCTGCTGATGACTATGAATTGCAAAAAGTAAAGAATAAAATACAAGCTTCCCAGGTATATAGCGAAACCGGAATACTCTCCAAATCGATCAACCTGGCTTATTACGAGCTTTTGGGTGATGCCGGCATGATCAATTCTAATGTCATGCAGTATGAACCCCTTACGCAGGATGATATCATGAAGACCGCCGCAGAGATTTTTAAACCGGAGAAAGTAAGTGAGTTGCATTATCTCGCTTTTAGATAACAAATGCTGAAAGGCGGAAGCTCTAAGGAAGAGTCTGGGGTCATAAAGGCTGGAAGCTCGAAGCTGGAAGCTGGAAGAAAAAGAGATGAGAGGTGATAGCTGAACGGAAGAGAAGACTTTCCATTCCTGAACAAATCGGGATGGAAACGTCTGGAACATAAGCTTTCCATCACAACTTCGTAAAATGTTAGTTGTCGGGGGGCTATAAAAAATATAAAGATAAAAAAATGGTAGATTTACACAGAAATATAGCTCCACCTTTACAACTGATAGATCAGGTTAATTTTCAAAAACCTGTTGAGCAAAGACTCGACAATGGCATGATGGCTTACTTAATGAAAGGAGGCAGTCATGAGATCGTCAGGTTTGAGTTGTTATTTAAAGCAGGAAGCTTTGATCAGGAAAAGCCCTTACAGGCATATGCCACAGCCCATTTGCTTACCAGTGGAACCTATTCTAAAAAGGCCGAAGAAATCAACAAATTGTGGGATTTCTATGGTGTAAGCCTGCAGATTGAAGCGCAAAAAGATATTATTTCGGTAGGATTTTTCTGCCTTACCCGTCATCTTGATCCTGTTCTTGATCTTTTAATGGAGATTATTTCAGATGCAATATTTCCCGAAGATGAGTTGGATTCATTGCTCCAAAATAAAAAACAAAACCACCTGGTAAACCGAAAAAAGGTTCAACACCAGGCCCGGGTTCACTTTAATGAGTTGCTTTTTGGTTCGCTGCATCCCTATGGTACCAAAATAAAACCTGAGGATTTTGAGCAACTTCTTAAAGAGGATTTAACGCAATATCGAAAGTTATACATTCATCCGGCCAACTGCATTTGTTTTGTTTCTGGTCATTTCCCCGATAATATTAGTCACATCATCAATCAAAAGCTGGAAAAAATTCACTGGCCCCATAATGAGGGTCGAGCCAATGGACAAGGAATCAAACCAAAGGGTGTTGCCGGCAAACATTTCGTTAAAATGGAAGATGCCATGCAGTCTTCCATTAGGATTGGCAAAATGATGATTGGGCGCAATCATCCTGATTATCACAAAACCTCTGTTACCAATACTTTATTGGGAGGGTATTTTGGCTCTCGCCTGATGCGCAACATCAGACAGGAAAAGGGATATACTTATGGGATCAATTCTGCCCTGGTTGCTCTAATGCGTGAGACCTATTTTTTTATTACTACTCAGGTGGGAAATGATGTAAAGGACCTTGCACTCAAAGAAGTATATAGTGAATTACGCTGCTTAAGAGAAAGGCCGGCAGATAAAAGCGAATTGCTTATGCTGAAGAACTACCTGTCGGCAAGCTTTTTACGTTCCTTCGATGGTCCCTTTATGCAGATGGAGAGATTTCGGGAAATCTTGTTGTTTGATCTGGATTATTCGCATTATGAATGTTTTCTTCCTACTCTTAATGATATCAGAGCCTCTGATTTACAGGAAATGGCAGAGAAGTACTTTCATGAAAAGGATATGCTGGAGTTGGTTGTGGGGTGAGCGGGGAGAAACTAAGAACTAAAAACTAAGAACTAAAAACTGAAAGTGAAAAGTGAAAAGTGAAAGGAGCTTTAGCTGGAAGCTCGAAGCTGGAAGGAAGAAAAGAAACGAAAAAATAGAATTTGTTATGAGCTGTACAATCAAACGATATCTTAATTTCGTTACTCCGTGGCTTTTTGTGGCTGCTGTGTTTTTCACAACAGTCAATGCAAATGCTCAGGCAACAGCCATCCGCATGGATTCTGTGAGTGTAAATGCAGATGGAAATGTAATATTAGGCTGGACCTTGCTAACAGAGCTTGATGATGGATATGTTGAAGTACACAGGCTTGATAATGGAGTTTATGGTCCGATTGCGAGGGTGCTCCTGCCGCAATCTTTTTTTATAGATAGCGGAGCTAATGCTCGTATTAGAGCTCATTCCTATTATGTAGTTCTCTATAACAGCAACGACGATGTAATTGGTTATAGTGCCAATGATGCTCATCAGACCATCTTTATCAAAGACATAACGGCCGATATCTGCGGAAAATTTATTGCCCTGGAATGGAGTAACTATACCCTTTATACAACTTTAAATAATCCAGTCGAATTACCCTCTCCATTTGAAAAAAATCTAATAGGTGTATCATTCAATGGGGAAGAATTTTCGATCCTGCAGAAAACAGAAAAGGACATTGAACAGATTAGCTTTGCAGCAGACCAAGCAGGACAATATTGTGTATTTGTAAGGGCAGTAACGGACGACGGGAAAATAACCTCAACATCGAATGTTAAGTGTATAAATGTTGAGTACCCGGCCAAACCTGAGTTTCTTTATATAAAAGGGGTAAATGTTGAAGAGGAAAATAATGCTGCGAGCATAAGCATCTATGCTGATGAATCTGTGCCTGAAGTAAGCTGGGTAATAGAGAGATTAGAGCAGGATGGATTCGTCTCCCTGGATACTTTAACCGGTCAGGATAGGATATTTGAATATATTGATGATCAGGCAAATGTCCAGCAACAATCAGAGACCTACCGTATCACAGCGCTGGATAGTTGCATGGCCGCCGTAATGTCTTCGCAAACGGTATCTTCAATATTTTTAACGGCACAATCGATATCGGCTTCAGAGAATAGGCTGGAATGGAATGCATACACGGGCTGGCTCACAGGTGTAATGAATTATGTTGTGCAACGCAGAACAGACCCGCTTGCGGAATTTATAGTGATAGATGACTCCTCTTTGCAAACTTATACGGATGATCTTTCCATTGTGGATCCAAATGCTATCAGTGGAAATATTGAATACAGAATTGTAGCGGTTGAGAATACTGGTAACCCTTTTGGTTTTGAGGATAGTGTAAACTCAAATGTTGCGATTGCAGAAAGTGAAATTGAAGTATTTATACCTACAGCATTCAGGCCCGACAGCGACATTGAAGTGAACAGGGTATTCAGGCCCATGTTTTCTTTCTTCAGCCCAACAGCCTTTTCGATGAGAATTTTTACCCAGTGGGGGCAGATGGTCTTCACAACCGATAGTCATGAAGATTACTGGGATGGAAGGCATAATGGGAATCATTCACCAGGAGGCGTATATTCTTATGTGCTCGTTTTTAAGGACCATTCAGGAAAAACTTATGAACGCAGGGGAACCGTATTGTTGTTACGATGAAAGGTGTTTTGGCAATCCGGTTCTTTATTCAATAAATGCCTGTATAGGAAATTGAAAATCAAGGTCCTTAAGCCATAATTGAAAGCATATTGATTTTAGCATTTTTTAGACCAAGGCTCAACAAATTTTAATACTTTTGCACTTTATATAAAAAAGGCGAAACGAATGGAAAACCTAACTCCCAAATTTATTGCCCAGGGTCTGACTTATGATGACGTACTGCTGGTCCCCGCATACTCGGAAGTATTACCAAGAGATGTAAATATCGACACTTTGTTTTCACGGAATATATCTTTGAAAATACCTATAGTGTCTGCTGCAATGGATACGGTTACCGAATCCAGGCTTGCCATATCGATGGCCCAGGAAGGCGGGCTTGGCGTATTGCACAAAAATATGAGTATAGAGGAACAGGCCAATAAGGTAAGGAAAGTAAAGCGCTCAGAAAACGGGATGATCATCGATCCGGTTACGCTTCACGATAATGCCCTGGTAGGTGATGCGCTAAACATTATGAAGGAGTATAAAATTGGAGGTATCCCGGTGGTTAGCAAAGACAATACCCTTGTGGGTATTATTACCAACCGTGATCTTAGATTCGAAAAGGCCTTTTCCAAGCCCATCAGCCAGGTAATGACCAGCAAGAATCTAATCACCACCACGGAGTTTATCGATTTTTCTGTTGCAGAAAAGATATTACAACAACATAAAATTGAGAAATTACCCGTCGTTGACAAGGAATACAAACTGGTAGGATTAATTACCTACCGTGACATCATAAAAATTAAAGAGCGTCCTAATGCCTGTAAAGACGAAAGGGGAAGGTTAAGAGTAGCTGCAGCTGTTGGAGTTACTGCCGATACCATGCAAAGAGTAGCGGCTCTGGTAGAAGCAGGAGTGGATTGCGTGGTGATTGATACTGCACATGGACATTCTAAAGGAGTGTTGGATATGACTCGCAGGGTTAAAGATACTTATCCAGACCTTGAAGTAGTGGTGGGTAATATTGCCACCGCTGAGGCAGCAAAGGACTTATTAAAGGCTGGTGCTGATGGAATAAAAGTTGGTATCGGACCGGGATCAATTTGTACTACCCGTGTTGTTGCGGGGGTTGGTGTTCCGCAGTTAACGGCCATTTATGAAGTTGCCAAAGCTTTGCAGGGAACAGGAGTACCGGTAATAGCCGACGGAGGCATCAGGTATACGGGAGACATTGTAAAGGCTATTGCTGCCGGAGCCTCCTGTATAATGGCGGGTTCACAATTTGCCGGTGTTGAAGAATCACCCGGAGAAACAATAATTTTTGAAGGTCGTAAGTATAAAACCTATCGTGGAATGGGATCCATTGAAGCCATGCAATCCGGATCCAAAGATCGCTATTTCCAGGATGTAGAAGATGATGTGAAGAAGCTTGTACCTGAAGGTATCGTAGGACGGGTGCCCTATAAAGGAACCCTATCAGAAGTTATTTTGCAAATGGTTGGCGGATTGAGAGCGGGTATGGGATATTGTGGAGCAGTGAATATTGAGAAACTGCAACAGGCTTCTTTTATCCAGATTACCAATGCAGGCATCAGAGAAAGTCACGTTCATGATGTTACTATAACCAGAGAAGCACCTAATTATTCAAGGCAATAGATAATATTTAGCCTATAGTTAAGTTATTATATTTAATAGCAACAGTATAACAGTATAAACCAAAGACACTTTATAAAAGGATTATAAACTATGAGAAAAGTGATTTTTTTAACCGTTCTTTTATCATTATCAGTTAGTCTGCCATCATTTAGTTCCGTTCAAACAGAAGACCCTGTTTTACTGAAAATTAATGAACGTGAAGTTACTGTTTCTGAATTCGAATACGTTTATACCAAGAATAACCTTAACCCCCAGGTTATGGATCCCAAATCTATTGACGAATACCTGGATCTTTTTATCAACTTCAATTTAAAGGTATACGAAGCCATGCAGCTGGGCCTGGATACCCACTCTACCTTTATCAATGAATTGGATGGTTATCGTGAACAACTAGCACAACCTTATCTAAACGATCAGGAGGTGTCAGATCAACTGCTGGAAGAAGCTTTGGAAAGATCGCAGCATGATATCAGAGCATCGCATATTCTTTTTTCGTTAGAAAAGCATGCTTCACCCCAGGATACATTGGCTGCCTGGAACAAAGCAATGGGAGTAAGGACAAGATTACTTGATGAAGAACCATTTGATGCCCTGGCCATAGAATTTTCTGATGACCCCTCTGCCAAAGGTATGCCCGCCACTGCAAATCGTCCTGCCATGCTTAGCAATGCCGGCGATTTAGGTTATTTTTCTGTACTCGATATGGTTTATCCCTTCGAAAATGCAGCCTATAGCCTACAGATCGATGAAATATCCATGCCAGTAAGAACCGACTTTGGCTATCACCTGATAAAACTCACGGATAAGTTGCCAGCCATGGGTAGAGCGCGCGTTGCCCACATTATGGTAAGCATTCCGCAAGATGCAGATGATGCTTTAAAGGAACAAGCTGAAGCCAAGGTTAGAGAGATAAAACAAAAGCTTACTCAAGGTGAATCATTTGAGTCGCTTGCAGAAAGATTTTCTGATGATAAAGCTTCCGGAAGACGTGGAGGAGAACTGCCCGCTTTTACCTCCAACAGGATGGTTCCGGAATTTATCAAGGCCATAGATGGTCTGGGTGGAGAAGATACTATTTCAAAGCCCGTCAGGACACAATATGGCTGGCACATTATTAAGCTTTTCGAGAAAACCCGCCCAGCGGATGAAGAGGCCATAGGGACACTGAAAACCAGAATTTCACGTGATTCCAGAGCCTTTTTAAGCCAGAGTGTTGTGGTGGGGAGGTTGAAGAAAGAGTATGATTTCAACGAAAATCCTGATCATTTCGAGTCTTTTATTAACCTTGTGGATAGTACCATTTTTGAAGGAAATTGGAAATGGGAAAATGAACAATCAAATGAATCGGGAAAATTACTGTTCTCTTTTGCCCAACAAAACTTTACGGTGGAGGATTTTGCCCATTATCTCAGCAATGCACAGACGATGAGAACGCCTGAATCCCTTAGAAGTTATGTTTCTACCCAGTACAACAACTTCAAAAAGGAAACCATCCTGGATTATGAAGAGCAAAATCTGGCGGAAAAATATCCTGAATTTGAAAAGATCATGAAAGAGTATCATGATGGAATTCTGCTTTTTGAGCTTACCGATCAAAAAGTCTGGGCAAAAGCAATGGCCGACACCGTAGGACTGAAGAACTTCTTTAAGGAAAATATTGGCAATTATATGTGGGATGATCGCTATGATGTTGAAATATATACTTTTAACACAGCAAAGACGGCAAAATCAGGAAGAAAGCTTATAAGAAAAGCCCATAGAAATAATGTTGATAACGAACAATTAATGGAATCTCTTAATAAAGATTCACAGTTAGATGTATCGGTTGAGGCAGGTATATTTGAAACCGATATCCGGCCTGTACTTGAAGGGTTGCAACAGAAAAATGGCATAAGCTCTGTTATCAAGTATAATGATAAATTTGTCGTTGTATGGGTGAATGAGTTTTTACCTTCACAGGCTAAAAAGATTAATGAAATAAGAGGCCTTGTTATTGCTGATTATCAAAATTTCCTGGAAGAGAAATGGGTGAAAGAACTAAGAGAAAAGTATCCCTATCAGTTAAACAGGAGCGCCCTTGAATTATTGAACACCAATAAATAATCATACACTTCATAAAGGCAATTTAACGATCATTTTAATGTATAAACTGAGCTCAATAACTTTAGCCCTTTTGCTCCTGTTCTCATCGTGTCAGTTTATTGACGCAAGAAAGGGAGACCAGAAGATAGCCCGGGTACATAATAAGGTTTTGTATAAGTCCGATTTGGAAGGATTGGTTTTCCCCGGCACCAATTCTGCTGATAGTACTACTATTGTTGATAGGTATATTCAAAATTGGGTAAAACAAAATGTCTTTCTTCATGAGGCCGAAGCCAATTTGTCCGATAACATGATTGATATTCAGCAGAAAGTGGACGATTACAGGAATTCACTATTAATATTTGCCTATGAAAACCATCTTCTTAATGAGAGATTGGATACCGTAATTGCTGATGAGGTGTTGCTGGAGTATTATGAAAAGCACCAGAATGAATTTAAATTACGAAATAATATTGTGCAACTCAATTTCGTAAAAATACCTGTTGAAGCCCCCAATATTAACCAGGTGAGACGTTTTATTGTTTCTGATAAGGCAGAGGATTTAAAAAACCTTGAGGAGTATTGTGTTAATCATGCTGCCGGTTATTTTCTTGATCAGGAATCGTGGTTTATTTTCACCGATATTATGCGTGAGATACCCATTAATCCATCAAATCATGAAAGCTATCTGAGAAATAATAAGTTCGTGGAGTTAAAAGACGAATACTTTAGATATTTCCTCTACCTTCGTGATTATAAGCTTGAAGGAACCACCTCACCCTTAATCTTTCAGGCGGATAATATCAAATCTATTATTCTTAATCATAGAAAACAAAAACTTATTAATCAGCTCAGGCAGGAGCAATATCTAAATGCAGTAAAAGCCAGTGCTTTTGAAGTATATAAATCCAACGCATACTAAAATCCCAAAATATATCCTTATGAATGTTTTCAGAAAAATATCATTGAGTTTGTTTCTATTATCAGCTGTTTTATTCATAGCAACTTCCCAGGAGCGCGTAGACATCGATAAAGTAGTGGCTGTAGTTGGTAATAGCGCTATTCTGAAATCAGATTTATACAACCAGAAAAGACAGCTTGAATCGCAGGGGACTACCTTTGGATCTAATCCACTGTGTGCTTTACTCGATGAGATGTTGTATCAAAAATTGTTGTATAACCAGGCGATACTAGATAGCATTGAGATTTCCGATATGCAGGTTGAACAGGTATTGGAAAGAAGGTTGAGATTTTTTATACAGCAAATTGGCTCCCGGGAGCAGCTTGAAGCGTATTATGGCAAAACTGTCGATGAGCTTAAAGATGAATTTCGTCCTCTGGTGCGTGAACAGGAATTGAGCCAGCGAATGGAAGCTGAGATAACCCAAAACGTGCGGATAACACCATCTGAAGTAAAAAGCTATTACAACAATCTTCCCGAAGATAGCATTCCTGTTGTGGAGAGTGAAATGCAAATGGCTCAAATTGTGATTGAACCTCAAGTTGATCCTGTTGAAATAGCCGAAGTAAAAAGAAGACTTGAAGAAATCCGTCAAAGGATTCTTGGAGGTGAAAATTTCGCTACCATGGCTATTTTGTATTCCGAAGATCCTGGTTCTGCGAGAAAAGGAGGAGAACTTGGATTTTATGGTCGCGGTGAATTGTATACCGAATTTGAAGCTACCGCCTTTGGCCTAAGACCCGGAGAAATATCAGATGTTATTGAAACCCAGGCAGGCTATCATATCATTCAAATGATCGAACGCCGGGGAGATCAAATAAATGTCCGGCATATTCTGATGGTGCCCAAAGTGGCTCCTGCACAATTGTCTCAGGCACGCAGTAAACTTGACAGTATAAAGGGAGTTATTGCCAGCGGTGAAATGACATTTGAAGACGCTGCGAAGAAGTTTTCTGACGACCCCGGTAAAATTAGCGGAGGAGTGATGATTAACCCTTACACCAATACGAATAAATTTAAAAACGATGAAATAGAACCTAATTTGTTTTTTGTTGTTGATAAACTGGAAGAAGGACAAATTACCAATCCTGTCCCCATGATGACAGATGAAGGTAAGCAGGCTTTCAGGATTGTGAAAGTATTGGATAGGATTGATGCTCATGCAGCTTCTCTTGAAGGAGATTATGATTTCATTCAGCAGATCGCCCTCAATAAGAAGAAAATGGAAGTAGTAAGAGAATGGATTCACGCCAAAATAGATGACACCTATATTCTCGTCAACGAAGAATTCGCTTCCTGTAATTTTACCGCTCCATGGATTAAAAATGCAACGGTAACTCAATAGGTTTTAATCTCGGGATTGTGGATATGATTAAGACCCTTCCTTAAAGGGGAATCCCCTTACTTTACTTGAGTCAACTTGTCTGGCTGTAAAATTATAAATTTCAAACTTTACTGACAATGAACTTTAAATCTGACGTAGAGGCTTTAGATGCTTTTGCAGGTAAATATGAGCAGCTAAGAAATGAAATTGGTAAAATAATCGTTGGACAAGATGATGTTATCAAGAAAGTTCTTATTTCAATTTTCAGCAGAGGCCATTGCTTACTTATAGGTGTACCTGGATTAGCAAAAACACTTTTGGTTAACACCATTGCACATACCCTGGGGTTGAAATACAGTCGTATCCAGTTTACGCCTGATTTAATGCCATCAGATATTATTGGTACAGAAATTTTAGATGAGGCCCGCAATTTTAGGTTTATCAAGGGGCCCGTGTTTGCTAATATTATTTTAGCAGACGAGATTAACCGCACACCACCCAAAACCCAATCGGCATTACTTGAAGCCATGCAGGAAAAATCTGTTACCGCAGCCGGTGTCACATATAAACTCGATGATCCATTTTTTGTACTGGCCACGCAGAATCCTATTGAACAGGAGGGAACTTATCCCTTGCCTGAAGCACAACTCGATAGGTTTATGTTTAATGTATGGTTGGATTATCCTGATTTTGATGAAGAGGTACTGGTGGTAAAAAATACAACCTCAGACATAAAGAAAGAACTCAATGTGATCTTGTCTGCACAGGATATTATCTTTTATCAGAATTTGGTACGAAAAATCCCGGTGGCTGATAATGTTGTTGAGTATGCCGTAAGATTGGCTTCCAAAACCCGTCCCGGTTCGGATTTGTCAACCAGTTTCACCAAGGAATACATCCATTGGGGAGCAGGGCCCAGGGCATCGCAATTTCTCATTGTAGGGGCTAAATGCCATGCAGCGATTATGGGAAAGTATTCTCCGGATATAGAAGATGTTAATGCTATTGCAGAGGCCATTTTAAGGCACCGGGTAGTTCGCAACTATAAGGCCGAGGCCGAAGGTGTCACCATCGAAACGATCGTGGAACAGTTGATTCGCTAACCTGCGAGAGATGAAGATCAGAGAGTAAATTAAACGTCTTTGTGTGCTTCCTATGGCTCCTTGAGCTGTTTCTATGGATTAATCAGATAACCATTTAAAAAAGTTTTACAGTAAATAAATTGAAAACCAAGCAAATGAGAATTATTTTGGGAAATGATGAAAAAACTTCTTGTCAAAATTAAAAAAGCTATTACCTTTGCAGTCCGCAAATGAGAAATGAAGGATAGAGCAGAGAGAGGCAGAGCGGAAATCGTTCCTTGAGAAACTGGCAAAGAAAAGATAAGCGTTTTAAGGTTGAATAGAGAG
>JBEPXC010000050.1:0-18592 GCA_041642035.1 Sphingobacteriia bacterium | reverse complement strand
CATTGGGGCCAACCTCCATACTGGCATTGTTCTGGAAAAATGTAACCCGCAGTGGAATTATTGCTGGTATTATAACGGGTACACTTACGGTACTTATCTGGGCAAGAGTAGCGTTTCTTAAGGATCTTATGTATGAATTGGTGCCTGCATTCTTCTTGTCCTTTGTGGTAACCATAATTGTGAGTAAATTTACCACACTAAGCCCAAATAATGAGGCTATTTATCGACAGATGAGCCACGAAGATCATTTGAAAGACAAAGACATGCCCTAAATACTTGATGTTGAATCAATTATTTAGCCCATATAATCTCCACCAGAAGATAAAGAGTATCACTGCCCAAAACGTAAAAAAGCCGGATGAAGATTCACCTGGCTTTTATGATAACAACCGGTTAAAAGAGATTGTTAGGGTATATATGCTCTTATACTTGGGTGTCTTTGGAAATCGAAAGTAACAGGCACTACTGCCATTGATGCTACTCCAACTCCATTTATTTTGCCTGGCTCCCATTTACCTGAAGTAGCCTTCACTGCTTCAATGGCTTGATTTTCCAAATCTTTCAGGTAACTTTCCATTGATGTTTCAATATTGGTAGAAGTGGTGGCAAAAGGAATTTCGCCGTTATCATCAACAACAAATTGCACGAAAACGGTGCCTTCAACCCCCCAGTCCTGGGCATCCTCAGGATATTCCAGATTATTTTGAATTACATCCCGAAGTTCCCCTCGCCCCTCTGTAAATTTAGCAGGTTCATCCACCGAATAAAAAACACCAATTCTGTTGGCTTGGTTTTTTATCATGTTTTGGTTGCTTTTTAAGTCGAAGAGAATTACCTCAAGTTTTTTCCGGTCGATATCTCTTTCAACGCCGGTTACATTTACATTAACTACTTCTCCGTCTTCAATATCGTAGGAATAAGAAAAAGTTGGATAATCTTTTATAATCTCGGAAATTTGGTTCATAAAATCCATATTTTCATCCTGTAATTTTTCCAGTTCACTGCGTGAAAAATCATTTTTTTGTGCATTGCCTGTGAATGCAATCATAGAAAAGACTATTGTTGCTAATGTAAATACCTTAAAGATTGAATCTTTTGTCCCTGTAAACTTCATAATCGTATAAATTTATGGTTAATAATAAAATTTATTTAAAAGCCTCATGATTTGAACGAGAAGCCGTAATCAAAAAAACAAGAAAATAGGTTTTTTGTATTAACCTTAAAAAGCGAAAATATTATGCCATTTCAACATTTATTTTTACAAAACCTCAGTCCTGTTTTTATGAGAAGAAACTATTCGTTCTATTATAAAATAAAAGCTGATACAAAAAAAAATCCCGGTAGAAGTTCAGTGTTGTTAACTCTTGAAAAATAGCAGTTTCAAAAGTCTGTTGTGCGCTAAATATAGCTTTACATTCCACAGAATATAGTTCACTCAAAAACAGAAGGATAAGATTTGGACATGAATTTTTACGTTATCATTGTTTTAATTTTATTCAATCTTGTGATTTAAAATGTGTAATTACTCTACGGATTGAGTAAATTTTCATCAATATATTTTATAAGTTATAATCGGTATTAAATTCGACCATCAGGATTATAATTAGGATGCAATCTATGCATTCTAATTATATATGAAGGCTAAGTCATCATTTCACTTCCTGCAGTTTTCATTAATTTGTGTATATTTACCATTCTATACCCATATAATGATACTATTTGCCAACAAATAGCCTATAAAGATTGTGTGTAAAATATTAGAACAACTTAAACCCTTATAATAACACTATTAACCAATTAATCTCCCCTAACATGAAAAAAATCATTCCATTACTTCTGGTCTTTGCCTTTTTTGCATGCCAGAATATTGAACAAGAAAGCTATACCCTTACCGGTAAGCTCGATAACCAAACCACGGGCATGGTATATTTGCAGGATCGTGTATCAGGTCAAATGATACCGCTTGATTCCGCAAGCATCGAAAACGGCACCTTCACTTTGGAAGGGACTATGGACTATCCACAAATGTATTATCTCCAAATAGAAGGTGTGCCGGGCAGGTTATCTATTTTCATGGAAAACTCTGACATTGATCTAACCATTACGCAGCGGGAGCCCTTAGTCTATGAAGTGACCGGTTCAGAATCACATGATATTTATCAAGAACTTAATCAACTGGTTGAGCCCTACGAAGAAAAACTTCGTTCTTTGCAAAAAGAAGTCATAAATGCTGAAATAGCAGGAGATACCCCAACAGCCGATCAGCTGAGAGAGAAAATTGCACAAACAGAAGAGCTCCAAAAAGCCGAAGTGAAAAGATTCATCAGCCTGCACAATGATAAATCGGTTGCTGTTTTTATTGCCACCCGTCAGCTCATGCATGGTGCGGGTCCCGATGAATTGCGCGAAATATTTGCCCTTTTTGATCCCTCTCTTAAAGGAACACGCTATTACGATGAAATGGAAATCAGCGTTTTAACGATGGAGCGGGTAGCCAATGGAAAGCCTGCCGTTGATTTCACCCTTGACAATCCCCAGGGAGAAAAGGTTTCCCTTTCCGATCTAAGAGGAAATGTTGTGCTGATTAGTTTCTGGGCTTCCTGGTGTCCCTATTGCCGGGAGTCAAATCCTGAACTGGTAAAAGTGTACGAAAAATATGGAGACGATAAATTTGAAGTATTGGGGGTTTCTCTCGATCGTAATCA
Organism: Sphingobacteriia bacterium; assembly: GCA_041642035.1. Classification (GTDB taxonomy): domain Bacteria; phylum Bacteroidota; class Bacteroidia; order Bacteroidales; family UBA7960; genus SKVR01. The sequence continues at coordinate 15,887 of JBEPXC010000050.1, read as the reverse complement.
TGAAGCCTGGGTGAAAGGCATTGAAGAAGATGGCCTGCAATGGATTCACGTGAGCGATCTTAAAGGATGGCAAAGTGATCCGGCAGCAGAATATGCTGTACGCAGTATCCCTCAGAATGTGCTTGTAGGTGCCGACGGTACTATTTTGGGTAGAAACCTCAAGTATTATGAACTGGATGAGAAACTAGAAGATTTATTGAGCGAAATGTAATCAAACCATAGAATAAAATCCAGTAAAGCCTGTCGCACATAATGCGGCAGGCTTTACTGTTTTAGCTGAATAGCTCCATTCAGGCAGTCAGCATCAGTTTTGCACCATAAAAACGGCCCAGGCTATTACACGGTGTATAATAGCCTGGGCCTTAAACTTGCCCATAGCAGGTTTAGTTTTAGGGTCCTGAATTAATTTCTACCTCTTCGTGGCATACACTGTCCTCGAAAATTATCTTGACGGTTTCCCCTGCGGTTCATTTTTTGCCCTTGTCCTCTGTTGGCTGTTCTAGCATCAAAAACTGCTCTTTGCTCGTCGGTAAGAATATTTCTCACCGCTTGTTTATGGGCTTCATTGGCTTTAAAGTGTTCAGAACGAACTGATTCCATTTGATCAATAACACGGTTTATTTCGTCAAGATCAGCATCTGGGGCAATGCTCAGGGTTCTTTTTTTAGCTCTGAGTTCATCCATACGGGCACGATGAGTGGTGGAGGCAGCCAGTTGGGTAGTACGAAGTTCCTCGATCTGGCTTTGTTGCTCAGGGGTTAAGTCAGGCAGATTGCAGCCTCTGCCGTTGGCTTGTCTTTGTGCGAAAGATTCTACAGACATGGCGAAAAAGAATACTATCGCCACCAATAAGATGTTTTTTAATTTCATGATGTTAAGATTTAAATTTATCGTTATATTCTATCTGGTTTCTTTGATAGAAAAAATCATGAAAGGTTTAAAGAGCAGAAAAAAAATCAGGAAGGATCGTTGATAAACTTCTCCAGGGTTTGTTGTCCGAAGTACTCTTTAAACTGGATGGTCATGGAATTTACCATACCTCCCATCAAACATTTGTTGAATGGACAGATTTGCCGGTCGAGAGGGCAAGCCGTGGTTTCGATTTTTCCCTCTATGGCCTCATAGATGCTAAGCAAGGTAACATCAGCGGGATTCACATTAAGTACAAATCCTCCGCTAGGACCCCTTACAGATTTAAGGAAGTTTTGTTTCACAAGCTGTTGCAATACCTTAGCAAGATGGTTGCGTGAAGCTCCCATTTCTTTGGCAAGAATATTTACATTAATGTGAATGTCAGATTTTGCAATCAAAACCATTGAGTGAATGGCAAGAGAAGCTGCTTCGGTAAGATGAACAATTTTGGCCATGAAAAAGAATAACTTAATACTGGTGTGGGCTGCAGCCGTCAAAGGGATACAGCAATAAAACCTTTTGATTTAAAATAACATTTTTCTAACTTCCACTCCCTCAAGATTAAGAATTTCATTCTCCAATCTTAAACATTCCTCCCTATCACCCATCAATTCGAGGATAATCAGCCCGGCACTACCTTTATGGGGAATATCCAGTTCATTGAGACCCAGGCGGGTTTTGATACAACATCCGTACTTGCTGAAAATATCCTGTAACAAGAGAGGATTTTTGTCTCTGTCCAGCACTAATACCCCTAAAATGGTTAATTGATCCATAATACAATTTTTATGATTAGCTATTAATGGTATGAACGCTCAGAATTTATTAAACTCCATTACTTGTACATCAACGCCACCTATTTGACCTAATTCATTTTTAAATTCAACCCAACGATTAGGATCGCCCTGCAAGACGAGTAAAATAGTACCCACCCGACTGCATTTTTCGCGGCTAAGTTCGTGAAACCCCAATCGGGTGCGTATAATCGATGCATATTTAGTGAGAACCTCCTGTGTTCTTCCGGCTTCTTTAATACGATCGTAAACCATAATACCTAAAATCCCTGGCGTTTGCATAATACATATTTTGAGTGGTCAATAATTATTTTATACCATCCCGGATGACCTATTGGGTGAACAGTTGATTTTTAAAAATAGAGATCACGGGTTCCGCTTTTAATGAGCTCAACTTTTTCTTTAAGCTTATCAATGTCTTGATGGGCAGCCAATTCTTCCATTTTCTGGTTGATAAGCTTATATCCGCTTTCGCGAGTGTCTGCGGGCGCATAATCCTCAAGATATTCAGCCAGGGTAAGTAGGGCATTTGGCGAACAAAATCTTTTTATAAAACCGGGTACAGAAAACTCCATAAAATGTTCACCTGTGCGTCCAAGTCGATAGCAGGCTGTACAGAAGGATGGAATATAACCCGTTTTTATCAACTCGTCCATGACTTCATTTAATGAACGGTTGTCATTAATCTGAAACTGTTCCATCGACAAATCCTGCACCGCATTCTTGCCTTTGGAATATCCACCCAGTTCGAGATTGGTACCTCCATCGATTTGAGAAACCCCAAAACGCAGCACCTGATCGCGAATATGCATAGGTTCGCGGGCAGTAAGTATCATTCCGGTATACGGCACCGCCAGACGAAGAATAGATACCAAACGAACAAATTCATCGTCCGTAACCAGATAATCTTTCTCAATGTTCAGGGACATCGCGTTCTGGATTCGGGGAAAGCTTATCGTGTGCGGGCCGACATTGTATACGGCCTCAAAATGGTTAACATGCCGCACCAAACTCAACACTTCAAAACGCCAGTCGTACAATCCGAAAAGAGCACCGATTCCTACATCGTCTATACCAGCTTCCTGTGCGCGATCCAGAGATGTCAGACGCCAGTCATAATTTCTTTTTGCCCCTCCCAGGTGAACTTTTGCATAAGTGGGTTGATGATATGTTTCCTGAAAAACCTGGAAGGTACCGATTCCTGCATCTTTTATGGTTCTGAAACCAGGAATATCAAATGGAGCTGCGTTGATATTAACCCGTCTTATTTCTCCATTGTTATGTTTTACTTCATAAACCGTCTTAACCGTTTGGGCAATAAACTCAGCCGAATACTTAGGATGCTCACCATACACCATGATGATGCGCTTGTGGCCTTGGTCAATAAGGGCTGTGGTTTCTTCGATGAGTTGCTCGTGATTAAGGGTAATGCGTTTCATGTCTTTGTTTTCAGAACGAAAACCGCAATACTGACAGTTGTTGGTGCATAAATCGCCAACATAAAGGGGCGCAAAGAGGACTATCCTTTCACCATAGACTCTTTTCTTGAGCGTTCTGGCTCCTTCTTTAATCTCTTCAATAAGATCAGGATCGGTAGCATTAAGTAAAACAGCGGTTTCTTCTAAAGAAAGACGTTTTTTGTTTAAGGAAGCCTGAATAACTTCACGTACCCTGCTCTTATCAGATGGGGTATTATTTATGAAGTTCCAAATTTCGTCAGGGTCGATAAAGGATTTCATCCTCTCGTCCTTAATGCTGTAATTTTCAGGGTAATATATCATGAGAACTATTTTCAGTAATTATAGTACAAAAATACGGAAATTTTAAACACTCCGTCTTCACTTTACAGTATATTAAAGGCAAATAATACCTTAATGCTGTTATATTTCAAGGGCTTTTCAGCATCGAAGCGATGCCTGCTACCCTTCAGTTTCCACTACAAGCCCATCATAGGCCAGATGAATATCACAAGGAAGCGATTGCTCAATAACTTCATGAAGCCCCATAAAATGACTTAGATGAGTAATATAGGCCTTGTTGGGTTTTATCTCATGGATTACGTCGATGGCTTCATCCAATGAAAAATGACTTATGTGTTTGGATTTTCGTAGGGCATTAATAACCAATATCTCCGATCCTTTAAGTTTTTCTTTTTCTTCTTTGGCTATGTAACTGGCATCAGTAATATAGGAAAAGTTACCGATACGGAATCCGAAAACCGGCATTTGATGGTGCAACACTTCAATGGGCGTAAATTCAATCCCTTCTACCCAAAAGGAATGATTATCAATTATGTGAAAATCCAGTTGAGGAGCGCCAAAGAATCTTTTTTCAGTAAAAATATAAGGAAATTCACTTTTTACAGCATTGACAACCTTGTCGCTGGCATATATATCAACTGTTTTATTTAATACATAATTAAATGCCCTCACATCATCAAGGCCGGCAATATGGTCGCGGTGCCCGTGGGTAAAAATAATAGCCGATATATCTTCAACCTTTTCCCGTATCATCTGGTAGCGGAAATCAGGACCACAATCAATTATAAAATTGTGGCCATCCACCTGTATCATAACCGAGGAACGCAAACGATGATCGCGGGAATTTTTGCTGCGACACACATTGCAGTCGCATGCAACCACAGGAACCCCGGTAGAAGTTCCCGTACCCAGAAATACAACTTTTATTTTCCCCCTAATGGTCATGGATATCTTGCTTTTAATTTAATACAATAGTTCTTCTATCTCTTCCCGTGCCTCAATGAGTTCATTTTTGTCCAATTCATTGTCCCAGAATATCTCTGCGCCTCTAATTTTCTTGTAAAAATAAACGGTAGCTTTGGTTCGTTGAAAATCAATGGAATCGTGCAATACAATAGTATTGACCAATCTTTGGTCGGTTTCACCATCCATAATTACTGACATTGATGGGTAATATTGGCCATCTAGTTTTATTTTGGTGGCATAAATTCCCGTCGGTGGTATAACTTTTCCTTCTTCTTGTATTTCCACAGAATATACTGTTTCATTGATATGATTTCTTAGATCATCAGTTTTATGCAACATTCCGATAATAATATACTGATGATCCAGATAGGCATTGGCTCTCATAATATTACCCTGGGCAAGAGCCTTCCTGATCTTGGTTGAGCTAACGGTTTCGTTTTCGATGTCCTTAAGTGGGATATCTTCTACCTGAAAATTCATTTGGCGACTCAGCTCATGCAAATAAGAGAAATCACCCGAGCGGTTGTGTCCGAAATGATGGTTGTGCCCTACGATGATGATACGTGAGTTTAGCTTGCCGATGAGTATTTTGGTGATGAAGTCATGAGAAGATGTTTTGGAGAATTCAACCGAAAAGGGTATTACGATAAGATTATCCAGTCCCGTTTTGGAGAGCAATTCAATTTTTTCTTCCTGCGAATTGATTAGCTTGAGATCTTTTTGCTCGGGATAAAGCACCTTGCGCGGATGTGGGAAGAAGGTCACCAGACTGGATTCGCCATCTATTTGTCTGGCCAGTTCTTTAAGCCGATCGATGATGATTTTATGGCCAATGTGCACCCCATCAAAGGAGCCCGTGGTAACCACCGCATTTTTAATTTTTCCTACGGCTTCATCGGGATCATTAAATACTCTCATTATAAATGGATTATGATGCTATGTTTAAACTAATTGTTCAATCTCAGGGAGTCTCGGTGCTTTTTTTCACCAAAAAAGCCAGTTTCTCCAAAGAGGTTATGATGTCATATTCTTCAAGATGAATATGATCGGGAACTGTAAGAGGAACTGAAGTATAGTTAAGGATGCCTTTGATTCCAGCTTCCATGAGCAATCTGGCGGCTTCCTGAGTGCCCTCGGGAGATACCGTCAGGATGGCAATTTTAATACCCAATGCAGGAATTACCTCCTTTAATTCATTGACATGATGACAAGGCACTCCGGCAATAATCCTGTTGGTTTTATGGGTATCGTTATCAAAAGCAGCCACAATAGACAGACGATCTCTTTTCCCGGCAAAATAGCTGGTAATGGCCCTGCCCAAATTACCCATCCCTACGAGTGCTATCTTCTGAGGCTTATCGCTGTCGATTATGCTTGAGATCAGGCTTACAAGGTCTTTGATCAGGTATCCTTTGCTTTGGCTACCTGAGTAACCGATAAGCATTAGGTCTCTTCTGACCTGCACCGGAGTGAGATTCATCATTTTGGCCAGCTCATGAGAGTATATGTTTGTTTTGCCATCATCGGTACTGTTAAAAAGTATGCGTCGATACTGGCTAAGTCTTTCTATGGTTTTACCCGGAAGATCCATTTTTTGTTTGGAATCCATTGTCGTATAATTATCCTATTTAGTTATTTATTCAGAAGGAAACCTAACGGTAAAGGTGGTACCCACATCGGGCTCACTGTTTACCACAATAGGTGCGTGATACAGATCGGCAATTTTTTTTACAATAGATAAACCCAGGCCCGTACCGCTTATATTTTTTGTTTGCTCACTTTTTATTCTCACAAAATCTTCAAATAGCTTATCAATATCCTTTTTCAACATGCCTATACCTGTATCAGTAACGCTCAATACCACTTCATTTGCCTCCTTTTTCAGGGCAATATCAATACGGCCACCAGGCTTATTGTATTTTACGGCATTAGATAAAAGATTGTTAAAAACAAATTCCATTTCCTGTTTATCTGCCTTGAGAGAAATTTTTTCTACACAATTCAGATGTATATCAATATCTTTCTGAATACAAAGAGGTTGTACCAGGTCGATGGATTGCCTGGCGATTTCGCACAGGAAAATGGTTTTGATATTACGGGCTTTTTTCCCGGACTCAATTTTAGTGAAATCAAGCAGATCCAGGATTAAATCTTTCATTTCCTGAAGCCGAATCATGGAGCGGTTAATCATTTCCGAGTAATCATCGATGGCATCTCCATTTCTTTTTTCCTGCATCAGCCTAAGATAACCTTCCACGGCATTGATGGGTGATTTTAGTTCATGAGAAAGAACCGAAAGAAACTGAAATCTGATTTGCTTTCCTTCCACCTGCATTTTCTGCGTGATTCGTCTCAGGAAAAGCTGTTTGGCAATATTTTCGAGGCAATTGCGCAATTCCTTTGGGGTGAATGGTTTGGGCACGAAATCGTAGGCTCCGCTTTTGGTGGCTTTTACAGCCATATCCAGTGATGCATAGGAAGTAATCATCACCACAACAACATCAATAGCCTGTTTATTTATATAATCTAATACATCTATACCTTGTATGCCGGGCAATTTGTTGTCCAATAACACGATGTCAAACATGTAGTTATCGAGCAATTCAATTCCTTCTTCTCCTGTTGCAGCTTCCAGTACATCAAATTCAAAGTCTTCATCCATAAAAGGATAACTTACCGAAAAGCTTTCCAGGATTCTTTTGATACCGCTCCGAATACCCGGCTCATCATCCACTACCAACAGGTTTAATTTTCCCATTTCCTAGATCTTGAGCAATTTGTTGATTTCTTTGTGGAGTTGATCCATTCTGATTCCTTTGTCAAGAAACATTTCCGCTTTTATCCACTGTTTGTTTTCTTCTGAATCTACATCAAAAAGCAGACCTGTTTCGGAGGTTACTGCCGATGCAATGATAATAGGAACCTGAGGATACTTATTTTTGATGATATGGCAAAGGATAAAACCTGTATCCTGGTTTTCCATCATAAGATCAAGAATAGCAAGATCGGGTTTAAATTTAGCGATAATGTCTTCAGCTTCTTTTTGAGTTGAGGCCGTTGTAACCTCAAAACCCATATCCTGCAGAGCAATGCTGAGCTGAAAAAGATAATCAGGATCATCATCTACCAACAGTATCTTTTTTTTCTCTATTTTAAGCATCTTACGTAATTTTTATTTCATTTATTCGTTAACAGATTTTCTTCTTCAAATTTGGGAATGGATACAAAAAAGCTGGTGCCTGTAGGTCCTTTTTCAGGATTATCATTGGATTCAACTTTTATATTTCCTTTGTGCATTTTTACAATCCCATATATAATGGGCAGGCCTAAACCCGTTCCTTTTCCATCCTCTTTAGTGGTAAAGAAAGGCTCGAACATCCGTTCCATATTAGCTGTTGAAATACCTATTCCGGTATCTCTAATCATAAAAATGGTTTCCCTGGCATTTTTTAGTTCATCATCGACCTTTATATGAAGCGTACCACCCTCAGGCATAGCATCAATGGCATTTTTGATGAGATTGGAAAAAACCTGTACCATTTGGTCCTGATCGCATTTTATTTCAGGCTCATCTGCATTAATTTCAACCTGTAAATCTATTTCAGGCGGCATAACCAACGCTTTCATACTGTTCTTAATGAGCTTGCGAATGCTTACCTCTTCGATGTTAACTTTGCTTTTACGGGCAAAGTTAAGCAATCCTCCAACAATTTTCTTACATCGGTCGGCTTGATCAACAATGAGTTTCAAATCGCGGTAGTAAGGTGAGTCGGGTTGAACCTCATCAAGCAGCAGATGGGCATACATAATCACCACTCCCAGAGGATTATTTACCTCATGGGCAATACCAGCGGCCAGTTGCCCCATGGAAGCCAGTTTTTCTGATTGCTTTAAAGCAGCCATGGTGGATGCAAGTTTCTTGTTAGAAACATCAAGCTCCTTAATGTATTTATGAAGTTTGTCTATAGTATATGGCAGACACATTTCGGTTTCGGCAATGCCATTTATGATCGCTACGGCATGTTCATGGCATGAATCGTATCCACAAGCTGTGCAATTCAACTCATCCTCAGAGTTGAAAATCCCCAGTTTCTGCTTTACCTTTTGAATATCCTCTGCTGAATAATCTGATGCATCCCGCTGATCGTCGGCAATGAAGTAACGTTTGAGATCCAGCTGCGAATAATTTAAAATGTCATTTCGCCATTGTTGGCTATCGAGTCGGTCGAACTGTCTTTTGGCAAAATTGCTGATGTTTTTGCGTTTGAAGAAAAACTGACTTCGATTGCTCATTCCAGGCCCGTTGAGACATCCATTACAGCACAATAGATCAAAGAGCTTAGCTTCGAGGTAGCCTTGTTCAAATTCTTTTAAAACTTCGGTAATATCCTGCCGGCCTTCGGCAACCACAATTTCACCATTTAAAAAATCTTCTTCCAGGTCAACTGTTTGCAACATACCTCCACTGATGGGAAATACTGAGCCTTTACCTGCCAGTGGAGGATCAAATTCGGATGGTGAGATATCATTTTGCCACAAGGCTTTTTCATCAAACATGCGACGAAGCTCAATAAAGGATATAACTTCATCCACCAATCCCTTAAATTGATTTTGCATGGCCTCTCCCTTCTTGGCAATACACGGGCCAATAAAAATTATGTGCAGATCGTCCCCATGTAATTCCTTTAATACCCTGGCTGTAGCAATCATAGGAGACACTATCGGAACGAGTGATTTAACAATGTGAGGATGGTGTTTTTCTACATAGGTAACAATGGCAGGACAACTGGTTGAAATATAAGGTTGCTTGTGATCGTTTTGTAAAAGTTTTTTATATTGATTGGCTACCAGCTCAGCACCAAAAGCGACTTCATTAACGTATTGAAACCCCAGCAGGCGAATCATACCCACCAGGTTTTGATAATCAGGGATGTCAATAAATTCTGCTGCAATGCTGGGGGCAATAATCGCAGCCACCTTACCGGGACTCTGGATAAGTTTCTTTACTCTATCGATGGAGAAGTAAAACATCTTGGCCTGACGATTACAAACTTTAACGCAATTGCCACATGAAATACACCGTGCCGGAATTATTTCCGCCTGACCGTTAATTATTCTGATGGCTTTGGCAGGACATTCCCGTACACATGTATAACAGACCTTGCAACGGTCTTTAACGGTATATACGAGCTGATTTTTAATCGTGGTGTCCATAGTTTATATCTTACATCTCAATTATTTAACCCAGAATAAAGCTGGCCTAATAGTGCATAACATTATCATTTCATTACATCTCGTTGCTGATACTGTGTATAAAAACCCGCCTTGAGGTCAAATGGATCAAGGCTTGACAACAACTGATTCAGGTCCTTGTTATGGCCGGCTGCATTATTTTTTCTGGCTTTTTCGAGATCCATTGATATTTTTTTTCGTAATTTTTGCTTTTCAGCGTTCATAAAAATGGGTTGTCCTCCTCCACCGGCACATCCCCCCGGACAAGCCATAATCTCAACATAATGGATGTCGGTTCTGGCCTCAGCCTTGAGATAATCAAGATATTTTTGAGCTTCCATAACTCCACTAACCCAGGCAAAACCGTATTCTTTTTTGCCGAATTTAACCTTTACTTCTTTTCTGCTACCGGGATTTTTGGGTGCAGAAAATTTAATGCTATCAGCATTGGGACCATTGACCATGCTGTTAATTTGCAAGGCAATAGCTTCGGCTTTTCCTCCTGAATATGCCATTTGTAAGGCCGCGGAAGAATTCTGAGTGAAAGGTGTTTGCGGATCCTGAGCTTCCAGTCGGTCAAGATTTAAGCCATAGCTTCGCAACATTCGCAGGAACTCCCGGATTGTTATAACGGCATCCACCTCTGATATTCCCTTTTGTGTATTCAATTCCCTTGATGCTTCAGATTTATTAGCCACGCATGGCATAAAAGAAACAGTATAAATATTATATACATCAACATCTTTTTGTAACTGATGCTTTACTAACTTTCCCATGAGCTGCTGGTGTGATTTTACCGTTGAAATGTCCGGTAGGATTTCAGGGGTAAATTCTTCGGCATACTCTACCCATGCCGGACAACAGGAAGAGAGTAAAGGAGTCGGCAGGTTTTTCTCTACCCTTTCCATAAGCAAAGCAGTTTCAAGGAAAATGTTCAAATCATTGGCTATGGACATGTCATACACCTTATCAAAACCCATTTTCTTCAAGGCAGAGGTAACCAGCCCTAATGGATTGTCAGCGTTTTTTAAAGAAAAATGCTCTGCCACAGAAGCAATAAAGCCAGCTGATACCATGGCAATGGTATGTTTTTGTGCATTATTTATCGCTGATTGTACTTTCTCGATATGTGAAATATCGACCAGAGCACCCGTAGGACATACCATAATGCATTGTCCGCAATTGATGCAGCTTGACACATTCAGGCCCTTGTTAAAGGCCGAATTTACCTTTGTTTTGTTGCCTCTGGAGATGAATTCAATGGCAGTAACCAGCTGAACTTCTTCGCATACCCTGACGCATCTGGCACATAAAACACACTTGGCCGGATCACGATATACACTGGGGCTTGAATGATCTCTCTGATCTGCATTTTTTTTGCTGTATAATTTTCTTTCCTTAACATGAAGTTCTTCGGCAAGCCACTGTAACTCGCAATTGCCATTACGTTCACAATACAAACAATCATCAGGATGATTGGCCAGGAGCATTTCTACAATAGCTTTTCGGGCTTTAATAACACGGGGAGAATTTGTTTTTACCACCATGCCGGTCTCTACGGGATAGGTGCAGGAGGTGATTAAATCTCTTTTTCCCTCTACCTCCACCACACATAATCGGCATGCTCCTGATGGAGTGAAACCGGCCATATGACAAAGCGTAGGAATTTTTATGCCATTCTTTCTCAATGCACTCAGCAGGGTTTCGCCTTCCTGGGTTTGTAAGGTGGTATTATTTACATCAATGGTAAGACTCATAGTTGTATTATTAATCTACTAGAACGGCATTAAATTTACAGGCTTCAAAGCAGGCATTACAAGCAATACATTTATCCTGAACGATAAAATGTGGTTGTCTGGGTGAGCCGATGATGGCATCTACGGGACATTTTTTAAAACATGCTGTACATCCGGTGCACATATCAACGTCAATAAGGTATGTTTTCAATTCCCGGCAGACTCCGGCAGGGCATTTTCTTTCGAAAACATGAGCATCAAATTCAGATTTAAAATTCGCCAGTGTGTTGAGGATAGCATTAGGCGCTGATTTTCCCAATGAGCATAAACTGGTATCTTTCATGACAGCAGCCATGCTTTTTAGCTGCATGATACCCTTAAATCGTTCGAGAGTTTGATAGGTGTTGTTTTTCTCTGGTTTACTAATAGCAGCATCTATAATGTCAAGCATCAAAGAGGTTCCTTCACGGCAGGGAATGCATTTGCCACAACTCTCTTCTTTAAAGAACCGGGTGAAGAATCTGGCCAGATCAAGCATACAACTATCCTCAGCTACAACTACACATGCACCACTGCCTAACTGGGAACCAATGGTTTTGAGATCGTTAAAATCAACCCGTGTGTTAAGGGTTTTCTCCGTTATATAACTCCCACTGTTTATTCCAAGAATGATGGCTTTAAACGCATGGTTGTCTTTCATCCCTCCTCCGATTTTTTCAATGATATCGCGAAAACTAATTCCCATTTCGACTTCTATGGTGCCATAATCTTTCACTTTTCCGCTCAGGCTAAAAAGTTTCGTGCCTTTACTATCAGCATTACCTATACTTTTAAACCATTGGGGACCGTTTTTGAGGATCAGGGGAACATTGATAAGGGTCTCTACATTATTAACAATGGTGGGCTTATTCCAAAGCCCTTTGAGAGCAGGAAAAGGAGGCTTAGAAACCGGCATGGCTCTTTTACCTTCTATGCTGTTGTTAAGGGCCGTTTCTTCACCACATACAAAGGCCCTTGCGCCAGGTTTTACAATTACATCAATATTAACACCTGAATCAAAAATATTATGGCCTATGATTCCGTATTGTTGGGCTTGTTGTATGGCCTCATTAAGACGGGCAATAGAAAGAGAAAATTCATTACGGGTAAAAATATATGCTTTTGATGCACCAATGGCATAGGCTGCAATAAGCATTGCTTCTATGAGCCTGTGAGGGTCACTTTCCATCACTACCCTGTTCATATAGCTGCCGGGATCACTTTCTACGGCATTGCAAACAAAATACTTTTGTTCGCTTACAGCATTGAGCGATATTTTCCATTTGCGGCCTGCATTAAACCCTCCTCCTCCTCTACCAGCCAACTCACTTTGCTCTACCAGGTCACATACACTGGCAGGAGTAAATTTTGCAATAGTATCAGCAAAAGCCTGGTAACCTCCCTTTGAAATGTACTGGGCAACAGAAACCGGGTCAATTATTCCGCAATTGGCCGTGAGTATTTTTTTTTGGGGGGCAAAGAAGGGCAGTTCATGCATGAATGGGACATCGTCCCACATCTGGTGCAATTCATTCGGATATTGCCCCATGACCATGTGATCCGGTAAATTGCTGTTAAGAATTTCATCAAGCAGGGCATTGACTTTATCGTGATACACATTTTGGAATGAAATCCGTGCTTTCCCCGGTAATTGCACATCTACAATAGGCTCAGCTTTGCAATAACCTACACAGCCCCCTTTTACCAGCGTGATTTCGAGTTGGTTCTCCCCGATATAGCCTTCAATGGCCTGGTACGTTTTCATGGCTCCGGCAGCAACGGCGCAGGTGCTTGTACCTACATATATCATTGGGATTGAAATACGCTCACCGGCAATGAAAGATAATTGTCTGGAAATATCAGAGTCAGTATCTCTTAAACTATTACGTAATACTTTTTCGGTAAGGAATTGCTGTATTTGCGCGGGATCATTAATTTTCATCACTAATATGATTTTCCCTGTAACTATCTAATATATTTTTCAATGAATGGGGCGAGAGCGTGGTGAAATATTCATCGTTTATTTCAACAAGGGGTGCCAATCCACAAGCTCCCATGCAGGAAACCACCTCAAGGCTAAACAAACCATTTTTATCGGTATCTCCGTTTTTAATTTTAAGCTGTTTTTCCAACTCACTTAATACGTTGCTTGCCCCTGCTACATGACAGGCTGTACCATGACAGAGTCTAATATGGTATTTTCCTTTGGGGCCAAAGCGGAAATTGTCATAAAAAGTCGCTACACCAAATATTTTATTTACAGAAATGTCGAGATATTTTCCCACCTGAACGATAAGTTCTTCGGATAAAAAACCGAAATGATCCTGTATTTTGTGCAGTAAAGGGATCAGATCGTCTCGTTGCCGATTAGGGTATAATTGAAAAATAGCTGAAAGTTGTTTATCCATTTTGCTGTGTTGATAATAATTTAACAGTGTTCGTTGTCCTGGCTGTTAATCCCTTCCAAAAAAATAAAGCAGTTGAAAATCCGGATCAATACTAAAGGCAGCAACCACAAATATAAGTAAAATAATGAAGGGTAGTAGGGTTATTTATTGGTAAATCGGGCTAATTAATACTTAATGTTATTTAGATTAATTTCAAAGAAGCTGATAAGCATAAAGATGTTATCAAATTAACTGTTATTATCATACATAATGGTTAATTTTGTTTATTCTGCAAATGTTGCATCCAAAAAAGAGAAGAATCACCAATTCGTATTATTCAGGAAAGCAAAAAGTGGGTATGGAGGATAAAATTCAAAGTATAACCATATGTATGGGCAGTAGCTGTTTCTCAAGAGGAAACAAAAAGACAGTAAACTTTCTTCGGGAATATCTTAAAGAAAGAGGATTGACAGATCGGATATTGCTTAAGGGTGCTCATTGTATGGGAGAATGTGATAAGGGTCCGCTTGTACAAATCGAAAATGAGCATGTGTATCATGTCAATGATATCGACCTGGCCATGATTCTGGATAAGAAACTTGGTCTTCCCGAAGAGTAAATAATTGCTTGACTACTTGCCCGGAAGTAAAAAATCGAAAAACCCAAAAGATTATCCATTAACGATCGCCTAAATATCATGCAATTAATATCTATAGATCTCCAGAAATGTAACTGTTCCCATGCCTGTATACGCGCTTGTCCGGTAAAAGCTATTACCATAGGAAAGAGTAGCGATTATCCGGAAATAAATCATGCCCGGTGTATTGGTTGTGGCAATTGCCTTGGGGTATGCCAGACAGGGGCTGTAAGCTACCATAGCTCTATTGATGAAACCCTGTCTTTGTTGAGTTCAGGAGAAGAGATTGCAGCCATTGTTGATCCCAGCATCAGCGGGGAGTTTCCCGATATAACCAATTACCGCAAGTTTGTGGAAATGATCCGTAAACTAGGATTTAACCATGTCAACGAGGTGTCTTTTGGTGTAGATTTGGTTGCCATGCAATACAAACAGCTATTTTCTAATTTCAAGGGGAAATATTATTTGTCTGCCAATTGTCCTACTGTGGTAAGCTATGTGGAGAAATATTTCCCCGAAATGATAACCAATCTCAGTCCCATAGTGAATCCGATGACAGCAACTGCAATGGTGGTAAGGAAGAAATTCGGGAACACGATAAAAGTGGTTTATATAGGACCTTGTATATCCAGTAAGTATGAAGCAAAAAGACATGAAGGTGTGGGAAAGGTTGATTCAGCTCTTACATTCCAGGAACTCAGAGAACTATTTATCCGCTTTAGTGTAAAGGAAGCTACAGTTGAATTCTCCGATTTTGATAAGCCTATCGGAAACCTTGGCTCCCTTTATCCCTTGAGCAGAGGGATTCTAAGAGCAGCGGGCATAGCAGAAGATCTTATACATTCAGATATCTTTACCGCAACAGGCAAAGAGAATGTGATGGATGCAGTGGAGGAGTTTAGCATAAGACCTGAAGAAATAAAAAAACATTTCAATTTGTTTTTCAATGAAGGCTGTCTAATGGGTCCGGGTACAAGCAGTGCCTTTAATAAGTTCCTGCGAAAAACACTTGTTATTGATTATGCCCGTAAAAGGCTTGAGAATTTTGATGAAGCTTCATGGCGAAAGAGTATAGAAGAGTTCTCGGATTTAGATTTGTCTCGAACATTTATCAACGATGATCAGCGGATTGAGGTACCCTCAGATGATAAAATAGAAGAGATTCTAAAGTCAGTAGGTAAAACGTCCAATGAAAAAGGAGCATGTAGTGCCTGTGGTTTCAGAACATGCCGTGATTATGCCATTGCAGTGAGCCAGGGGTTATCTAAACCCGAAACTTGCCTGACATGGTCGCTTAAGAGCAAGCAGGACTATATCAAGACCATCAAAACAAATAATGAAAAACTACGAAAGCAGCAACAGGAGCTGGAGGAGAATGAAAGGCTTTTAAAAACTGAATACCAAAAGATTAAAACTAAATCAGA
>JBEPXC010000049.1:0-18616 GCA_041642035.1 Sphingobacteriia bacterium | reverse complement strand
TAAGGTATTGATGTACGATGGCCTCGGGTTAAATGTATGATCGTAAAACAGTGCATTGGCTAAGGCTATCTTTACCCGGGTATCGGCATTGAGCAACTGATTTACCAAGGTTTGATAGGCATGGTTGATATCCTCCAGCTCATATTGTTCTTCGTAGCCAAGCATATGTTTTATCTCGAGGTATGTGTTGGACTGACTACCGTTTAGTGCCATAGTAAGAGCAATACTTGCACTCAGGGGTGAGAGCATAAAGTTCTGGTTTTCATCCGATGCTGTCTTAACGAAAAAATTAACCCCAAAATCATTGGAGCGTTGCAATATCTCAGCTGATTTAAGACTTAGCTGAATTGGTTTTGGATCAGTGTCGGGCTGTTCAAGGGTTTTCTCACAGGAGAAAAAGAATAGCAGCAAGGAGAGGATTAAAAGTGCATTCGCAGATTTTCTTGATTCCATATTTTTAGGTTTAGCTGTTGAACAAATAGGCACTTTTGATGCACATGGATTACTCCCAATACGTATATAGAAAAGAAGATGCTGCATCAAAATTTAAAACAAAGATTAAAAGCTTTTTCCGCCAAGGAAATTTCAACTAATAAAAATATAATAAAAAAGCAGGAATAGGCATATAGTATCTGTAAAAATAGTAATTTTAACTATAAAAAAAATGTGTTGAAGAATTCTGCTATTTTTTCTGTCGGAATACAAATTGTTTGTTGTTGCTTTGTTTTGCTTTCCAGAGGATACACACAGGAAATGTTGGGGATAACCACAGATCGTTTTTCGGGCATCAATCGAAGTTATACAAATCCTGCTTCTATTTATTATTCACCCCACTGTATTGATATCAGCTTCCTTTCCGGGAATCTGGGTTTACAGAACAATTTCCTGTATATTAAACGAAATGACATAAGAACAGCCGATTTTTTCAATCTCAATTCCATGCTTTATGATGACCCTTTGGGATATTCCCAAAGAAGAAGAGATGTAAATCAAATCCGGGCAAAGCAATATCTGCGTCTTCATGGTCCTTCATTCTTATTTCAATATAAAAATCACTCCTTTGGATTTACCAATGGGCTTCGAACAGTAGGATATGCTGCTGATTTTCCAGTGCACATCGTTAATTTTTACCAGGAAGGATTGTCCTACATTCCGCAGCTGGATATTCCGTATGATGAGCCCGGGGCCTTTGATGCGGCAAGCATGGGTTGGGCAGAGGTTGGCATTAGCTATGCAACCTCTGTTCTTAAGTATCAGGATTATAGTGTTGCTGCCGGTATAACGGTGAAACGCCTCTGGGGTCATCACGCAGCTTTAGTTCATTCCGATGCATTGCAATATGTCATAAAACAGGATAGAGAAGTTGTTGTAAACAATATCAATTCTACAGCCTATTTTTCACTACCTATAAACTATCAAACGATGCAATCCACAGGCCTTGATCAAATTGCAAAAGGCAAAGGCTTGTCTTTCGATTTGGGGATATCTTATGTTAAGGCCCGAAGAGCAGGTGAGCAAAGATTAATACGAAAATCGGGCTTGAATACAAGAATTATGGATTATGATTTTTACCTGGGGTTTTCATTGCTCGATATAGGCGCCATTCGATTTAGGCAAAATACAAAAAAGATTGAGTTGAATGATGTTGAATTTGCCTGGGAAGATCCCTACTTCGGAGATTATCAAAATATTGATGAACTGCTTTCTGATATGGAAAATAGATTGATTGCCGGATCTTATACTTCTGAGGAGGGAAACGATTTGTGGTTTTATCTTCCCGGCGCTGCAAGCATGCAATTTGATTACCATGTGGGGAAAAATATTTTCACAACGCTATTGTGGATGCAAGATCTCCCATTAGCAGCCAGGCGTGTTTCCCGACCCTCTTATGTGAGTCTAGTTCCGCGTTACGAAACCCGCTGGTTTACCTTGTCCCTCCCCTTTACTCTTCAGGAGTATACCCGACCCACATTAGGCATATCAGCACGCTTCGGATTCCTTACCATTGGATCCGGTCAGCCAGGGGGATTGCTTCAACTTTACGATTTAGAAGGGCTCGATTTTTATTTTTCATTACAGTGGGGTATTGATTGCAGTAAAACCCAAGGCAATGGAAACCACTGCCTGGACAGCTGGAGATAATGGTCTTTTATCTTGCTCAAAGATACCTCTTGTTTAGGAAACGGATTTCATAGCATCACCAAGGAATAATCTTTTTATCTCATCAGAAATTCTTGCCGGTCGATGGGTAACAGCATCGATGATACACCAAGTGGTTTTTGACTCGACCAGCAACTGCATATCGTGTTTTCTGAATATCTGCACCTGCCGAACAGAACTTGCGCCACCGGCTGAGAGTACCCGGGTTTGAATCAGCAAGACATCATGCAAAACACCTGAGCGTTTATAGTCAATCTCATGGCGCACAATAACCCAGACATATTTCTCTTTGACATCATCAGGAGCAATTAAATTCCAGTGTTTTACTGCTGCTTCCTGCACCCATTGAACATAAACAACATTATTGACATGATTCAGTTCATCAATATCAGCCTCTGTAACCGCCTGCTCGTAATTAAAAATTAAGTTTTCCATGAAAGGGTTTTATTGGTTTATGGTTTTATATAAACAAGGCATAAGAAACACCTATAACACCCAGGATTGCCAATAGGAAAACAATATTCTTTGGCATTACCCCGTTATTTTCGGCTGTTTTGCCAAAGATACCAAATACCAGTGGGTGAACCAAAAATGGCATGGCAAAAATGAATGCTATAAGCCCAGATGCCTGCTCTCCAAACATACCTCCCTGAATAGCGGCAAATAATCCAAAGTGAGAAATGGCCGATGAATTGGCCATTACCGAATCATTTAATCCCATGCCCCCCAAATTGAGTATTAGTAGCCCACCAAATACAGCCACCAGCTGCCATCCGAGAGAGAAAAGCATGAGACCTCTGATTTCTTTTGCATCTTTATTGTTGGCCTTTCTGAGCAACCTTAAAGACAACCATGTGAATAAGAGGCCAGCAGCTACGATCATAAGCGTATAGGGGATAAGCAATTTCCCTGTTGTAGCACTTGCAGCCAGCACAGAAAAAACGAAAATATGACCAATAAAGGGAATATTGATCATAATGGGCGCCCTTACCTGTGCCTCCGAACCCAGGTCACCCGCTGTACAAGCTCCTGTAAGCCCCGAATGAGAAAGAGAACCTGCCATTCCCGGAGCCAGGTTGCGGATGTTGTTGGCTTTACCAAAGACGATGAGTAGTGTTAATCCCCCAAACATCCACAGCAATTGCCCGAAAAAACCAAAAGAGAGTACTGCTGACATGCCAGATAGTGAAAAGGCTTCCGCTATTCTGGATCCCCCTACCATGAAATTGGCTGCCAATACAACAGGAATACCTGCAAATAGCAAGGAACGTATGGTGGGACCAAACTTCCATCTGGAGAAGATCATCCCCATGCTTACTGAAAGGATCATAGCGAAAAATATCTCGGGCAAAGCAATGGTGGGTTTTATCCATTGGGCGATGTGCCATGAAAGCACCAGAATCAAAAGTATCATGGCTGTCTCTATTATGCCCTTGCGGATGTAAACAGGTTTATTAGTTATGCGGGCACGATAATCAATTAAAATTATTGATCCCACCAGGCCCAGATAACCTAGTAAAGGATAGAAATCATCCAGGGGTTCATTGTTGTGGTGGCCTATAATTACCCTTTTCATTGATTCTATGCCGATAAGAACAAAGAAAGAGCGAATGAGAAACATAAACTGTGTAAACTTGGTGCCCAAAAACATTTCTTCATCTGAGGGAACTACAATATCTTTTTTATCTATTTCCTGATTGGATATGATCTTTTTAATCTCCTGCCCACCTACAAAGAATGAAGCAATGAGAGCCGTAATAGTTACCTTACTGGTAAAATCTACTATGGGGAATTCATTCAAACCGGGGGTGGCCATACCGGTATTTACAAGCACGTAACCCATTATCAACCCAAAAACCACAATGATGAGGATAGGTGAATACCGGGTGCCGGCAACAAAGGTCCGTGATACCAGAACCATAGAAATGACCAGTAAGAAGGTCAGCCAGAACTGGTTGAGGATGTATGTGTTGGCCATTTGAGCAGAAAAGTCTTCCATAGTTGCTTTCGTATATTATTATTTAAAGTTAACGGGTTGACATACGTTTATATCGAGCCGCAAAAATAAGTATTTTAGCGTCAATCGGAACTTTATTTATCATTGATTCGTTGAGGATTAGAAGGATAATTCCCTGTATAAAACGTTTTTCCCGATAAAACACTAAGACCTCTTGCTCAAAAAAACAATATAATGAATGAAGTGAGCATCACAAAAAAAATTGTTGTCACGAATAAAGTACATGTGGGTTTCATTCAACAACTGATATCGTATTAAAAAAGAATATTTTAAGTGAAAAATTTCCATAAATCTGTAACGAACGCTGTAGGATGAGCGTCCTAATAGGGTGTCTTATACTCCTTGAATAAAAGTGTTCATTTTTGAACGAATATCGTGCGGACATGAACAATGAGGGTCCGTGTCGTTGAAATATATGCTTTTAAGACGCATAAAATCAGCAGCATACAATCATTGGCGCAATGTTGGTAGTAACAATTCTCTAATTACAAAGCAATTAACTATGATACAATTAAAAAACATACATAAATCCTACAAGATGGGGCATAATTCCCTGCATGTTTTAAAGGGAATAGATCTGCATATTGAAACAGGAGAACTGGTATCGGTTATGGGCAGCTCTGGTTCTGGTAAATCCACCCTTCTCAATATTCTTGGAATCCTGGATAATTATGACCAGGGGGATTATATACTGGATTCAAAAACCATTAAAAATCTCACCGAAACCAAAGCTGCTTTATTGCGCAACGAATATATTGGGTTTGTCTTTCAATCCTTCAACCTGATCTCTTTTAAGAATGCCATGGAGAATGTGGCATTGCCTTTATACTATAAGAAAGTAAACCGCAGAAAACGCAATAAAATTGCTATGGAGTATCTGGATAAAGTAGGATTGCTTGACTGGGCCGAACATATGCCCAATGAGCTTTCCGGAGGACAAAAACAACGGGTTGCCATAGCACGCTCACTTATTGCCAATCCAAAGGTAATTCTTGCCGATGAGCCAACAGGTGCATTGGATACCACCACTTCTTACGAAGTAATGGAAATATTGCGTGATATCAATAATGAAGGCATTACGGTAATTATCGTTACTCATGAGGATGACATATCCCGAATGACCAAACGAGTCATTAAACTTAAGGATGGTAGTATTGAAGCCGATTATGTGCCTGAACCGCTTGCTGCTATTGCGATGAATGCCTGAAAAAATAAACCAGCCCAAAAAAAGAAATTATGTTTGATATTGATAAATGGCAGGAAATACTGGCAACGATAAAAAAGAACAAGTTACGCACCTTTCTAACAGGGTTTAGTGTAGCCTGGGGTATTTTTATGCTCATCATATTGCTGGGTTCAGGCAAAGGACTTGAGAATGGTTTTGACAGTCAGTTTAGAGGGGCTGCCAGAAATTCCCTTTGGATATGGACCGGGCGTACCACCATAGCACACAACGGAATGAACCCCGGACGGGAAATACGCTTTACTAATAATGATTATCACAATCTGAAAAATAATGTTGAATATACAGAGTATATCTCGGGAAGATTCAATATTTGGGGCAACAGCCAGGTAAGTTATAAGAATGAAGTACATGCCTTTGGGATCCGCAACGTTCATCCTGAATACCGACATGTGGAAGATCTCAAAATTGATAATGGTCGGTTTATCAACCAGAATGACATGGACGATAAACGTAAGGTTACCGTTATAAGCACTCTGGTGCGTGACATGTTATTTAGAGAGGATTCCTTGCAGGCCTTGGGAAAATATATTCAGGTAAATGGAATCCCTTTTCGGATAGTAGGATTTTTCTCAGACGACAGTCGCAACGATAACAACATGCGCTTGATTTATGTGCCCTTAAGCACAGCTCAGACGGTATTCAGCGGAGGCAACAGATTACATGAAATATCCATGACCATCGATGCCAGCACCCTTGAAGAAGCTCAGGCGGCTGAGAAGGAGATCAGAAACCGGCTGGCTGCGGTGCATAATTTTGACCAGGATGACAGACGTGCATTGGGTACCTACAATAGCTTTGAAAATTACATGCAAATGCAAACGCTCTTTATAGGAATACGCTTGTTTGTCTGGATTATTGGAATTGGAACCATTATCGCCGGTATAGTAGGCGTTAGCAACATTATGATTATAGTGGTAAAGGAGCGTACACGTGAAATAGGTGTTCGCAAGGCACTAGGAGCAACACCTCTTTCTGTTGTATCACTCATATTATTCGAGTCGGTATTGATTACCACCTTTGCCGGTTATGTGGGTCTTGTGTTGGGCGTTAGCGTTCTCGAGCTCATGTCAGGAATCGATACACCTTTTTTTGCTAACCCTGAAGCCGATTTCGCTATAGCTGTAAGTGCAACATTATTGCTGATTTTTGCAGGTGCTTTTGCGGGTTTTGTGCCTGCCAGAAGAGCAGCCCGAATAAAACCTATTGATGCACTCAGGGATGAATAGAAAGAGCACAATTCCATATAAATGGCAGGCAGCAGATTTATTAAAAGATTTGATTATTGACTACTTAAGAACCTAAGAAAAGATGTTTGATTTAGATAAATGGCAGGAAATATTTGCAGCATTGAAAAAGAACAAAATGCGTACTTTTTTGACTGCCTTTGGTGTGTTCTGGGGGATTTTTATGCTTATCATAATGCTTGGATCAGGAAGGGGTCTTCAAAATGCCGTTTTCGACGGAATGAAAGATTTTGCCACCAACAGTGTATTCATGTGGGCGCAACGAACCTCAGAGCCTTATGCTGGCTTTCCCAGGGGAAGGAGGTTCAGTTTTCGCAATGCGGATATTCATGCCCTCAGAGAAAACATTCCCGAGATTGATGTACTGGCACCACGGCTGCAGGCAGGAGGAGGCTCAGCAGCTATCGATAATGTTGTTCGGGGGTTAAAAACCGGTGCATTTACCGTAAATGGTGATTATCCTGAGTGGAATCTTATTGATCCGGTAAAGATGCTTGATGGCCGTTTTTTAAACCAACTGGATATAAACCATAAGCGCAAAGTTGCTGTCATTGGCAATATGGTAAGCGAGATATTGTTTGAATCCGAAGAAGATCCCATCGGACAATACATTAGAATAAATGGCGTGTACTTCCAGGTGGTTGGATTATTTAGTCCCCTCAACAGCAATATTGGCTTTGGGGGTGATAAGGCCCAAAGCATCTATATACCATTCACTACCTTGCAGCAAACCTATAATTATGGTGATGTGGTAGGATGGTTTGCTCTGACCGCCAAGCAAGGTATTTCAGCCAGCGTAATAGACGAAAAGGCGCGAGAGCTGCTCAAGCGAAGGCATAAAATAGCCCCTAATGATATGCAGGCCATAAATGGTTTTAATCTTGATGAGCAATTCAAGAAAGTAAGCGGTTTGTTTTTGGGAATCGATGTGCTGATATGGATCGTAGGAATCGGAACCTTACTGGCCGGGGTAATCGGAATAAGCAACATCATGCTTATTGTGGTAAAAGAAAGGACTAAGGAAATTGGTATCCAACGAGCTTTGGGAGCGACTCCACGCAAGATTATCAGCCAAATCATTACCGAATCTGTTTTCCTCACTACCATTGCCGGTTATTTCGGTCTCACATTGGCTGTATTTCTGCTCGAGATGATTAATAAAGCATTGATTGCCAGTAATGCAGAAACACAGGCCTTTAAAAATCCCGGAGTGGATTTCAATGTGGCCATCCTGGCGCTTATGATCCTAATCATTGCCGGCGCTGTTGCCGGGCTCATGCCGGCACAACGGGCTGTCAGTATTAAGCCAATTGATGCCTTGAGAGATGAATAAGTAAAAATAAAAAGGTAAATAAAATAAAACGCTAAATATAATTTTAACACCTAATATCAAATTGCCATGAAAAAGTTTTTGAGAATCTTCTTTATAATATTAATCCTGTTGGTATTTGTAGGCACCCTGGGCTTTTTGTACTCCAAGTCAAGAAGCAAACCAGAAGTATTTGAAACCACACAGGCTTTTCATACCGATATTATCCGTAAGACTGTTGCCACAGGGTCTGTTGTCCCTCGCAATGAGATTGAAATAAAACCAACTGTATCGGGAATCATTGATAAAATACATGTCGTGGAGGGTGATATGGTGACAGAGGGTCAGGTGTTGGCACGGGTGCGTATTGTGCCCAATATGGTCAATCTCAACGCTGCTGAGAGTCGTGTAAATCGTGCCAAGATTTCCATGGAGGAAGCACGCCTAAACTTCAACCGTCAACAGCAGCTTTTTGAAAGGGAAGTAATTGCCGAATCAGAATTTATACCTGTTCGCATAGCCTTTAAGAGCGCAGAGGAAGAACTGGCATCGGCTGAGAACAACCTCCAACTCATACGCGACGGGGTTAGCAAAAGCTCGGGAGAAACCAGCAACACCATCATAAGGTCTACCATTAACGGAATGATTCTGGAAGTGCCCATTGAAATTGGTAATTCCGTAATCGAAGCCAACAATTTTAATGCAGGAACCACCATCGTTACCATAGCCGATATGAAGGAGATGATCTTTAAGGGCAAAGTAGACGAGTCGGAAGTAGGTAAAATTGTTGAGGGTATGGAATTAATTCTAAACATCGGTGCTCTGGATAATGTTGACTTTACGGCTATTCTTGAGCATATCTCACCCAAAGGAGTAGAAGAGAGCGGAGCAATACAGTTCGAAATCCGTGCAGAAGTGAGTTTAGATCAAAAGAATTTTATAAGGGCAGGATACAGCGCCACAGCTGATATTGTGTTGGAAAGAAAGGATAGTGTGCTTGCAGTGGAGGAAAGTCTGCTTATTTTCGACAATGGAGATACCTTTGTTGAGGTGGAAACAGAGCCGCAGGTTTTTGAACAACGTGCTGTAAAGACCGGTATTTCAGATGGAATCAACATTGAAATAGTCGAAGGAATTACAACAGATGACAAACTCAAGAAAAAAGTCTAAGGAAAGACTATTTGCATAGTCTGTCAGCCAAATATTAATTGTTTACACCGGGTGCGACATTTCGCCCCGGCTTTTTTATGCCTGAATGTTGGGTTTGAAAAACGCTTTTCTAAATTAACGGGTGTTTGGTTATTAATCACTATTCTTTTCGAACTTCTGGTTTATATTAATTGTTTACTTTCGTCACGTGATTTTTTGAACCTGTTAATCCTTTTGGCATTGAATGAACCGCATACGTGAAATAAAAAAAGTACTCCTACTTGTAGCCTTACCTATGGTAATGTGGCTGTTTTTTAATCAGGCCGCCTTTTGGCATTATCATACTATGGGAAATGGGGTCGTGGTTGAGCACGCTCATCCTTACAAGAATCACACCCTGCCGGGCACTCCTTTCCAGAAACATCATCATTCCGATTTTGAATATTCCATATTGGCTCAGTTGAGTAATATACTCATCCTGCTTCTCTTTCTTATTGTTTTGGGGTTAGTTGTTAATACCTCCAACAGGCCTGTTTTTAATTTTTACCGATCCGTATTTGCAACCACCGATTATCATTTCTTCCGGTATTTGCGTGGCCCACCCATGTAATCCTGATTTGGAAGCTCATTCCAACCCCTTTAAATTATTATTTGTACCATGTTAAAATGCCTTTGTAAGGCTATGGGCAATGGTATGTTAATCAGGAATCTGGTTGCATGTAAAGCTGTGTGGCCTTAATGTACTAATGAAAATGAAAAAAGTAGCAACAACCTTATCTATAATTCTAATATTTATTATCCTGAGTGGAACAGGATTCTCAAATAACACTGAAAACAGGCCTCCCACTGATGCCAATATTTTTGGACATGTGATCGACGCTGAATCGGGCGAGCATATTCCCTTTGTAAATTTGCTGGTGAAAGGCACACGAATAGGCACTATAACCGATGCCAGCGGACATTATTTTCTAACCAATCTTCCTCCCGGCACCCATACATTAATTGCTCAGAGCATGGGTTATGAGAGGGTCGAAACGGAATTTGAAGTAATTGAAAAAAGTAGTGTAGAAGTAGATATTTCCCTGGAACCAACTGGGATCAATCTGGATGAGGTGGTTCTGACCTCCTCTCCCACATCAAGTGGATTCCGCTATCAACCCGATGATGTATTTATGGGGGAGGAACTCCAGAGAAAAAGTGAACCTTCATTTGGTGAAATGCTTAACGGGCAGCCAGGAGTGGCCATGCGCAGCTTCGGCTCAGCACCTTCACGGCCGGTGATAAGAGGTATGGATGGCGACCGTATTCTTATTCTTGAAAATGGAGAACGTATGGGTGATATTGCACATACATCTGCTGATCATTCCATCTCTCTTGATCCCCTTGTAGCCAGCCGTGTTGAGGTAGTTCGCGGGCCTGCCAGCCTGTTGTATGGCTCCAGCGCACTGGGTGGAGTAATCAATCTGATGACCACCGATATCCCTGATCAATGGGATACAGGTTTTTCGGGCGTGGTATCCGGACAGGGTGCAAGCATGAATAGTATGGGTGCCGGATTTGGAAGAATTAGTTTGGGAAATAATACTCATGCTACCACAGCACGCCTTGCCATACGGCAAGCTGGAAATATAACTACCCCCAATGGAGAACTCCCCGGTACCTCCATGCGCAACTATGATGGTTCAATCGGGTGGGGCCTTAATCGTGCAAACCTGAATGGTGGACTGAGTGTTTCTTTTTCTAACCAGGCTTTTGAAATCCCTGAATCACCTGATGACCTGAATCATGGTGTTGAGATAAGAGCCGGTAGGTTGGCATTGCAGGGGCGTTTTGGTGGCACATTCGCCGGGCGATTTTTCGACCAGGCACAATTGCGCTTTAATGTTTCCAAATTTGATCAGCAGGAAGTGGAGTTCCAGAAGCTGCCTGAATATGAGAATGTTGAGCTGGAGTATGACATGATGGCCTTTAGTTCCACCTTAACCTTGCAGCATAAGGCTCAGGGGATTTTTGCCCGGGGGGCATTGGGGTTTAATGCCTCGGGTCAAACGGTAGATGTTATGGGTGAGGATATATATACACCGGGAGAGCAGAGAATCTCCCTGGCTAGCTTTACCTTTCAGGAGATTCCATTATCCAATCAGCTTCGGTTTCAGTTTGGATTGCGTCTTGATTTCAACAATTCAAAAGCCCTGGCCAACCAGTCATTTCCCAATGTTTCTCAAAGCCGTAATGCTTTTAATTATTCCGGATCTATGGGTTTAAACTACCGCCCCCTGGAGGGCATGGAGATAGGTGGTCAACTGGCCCGTTCTCACCGCAATCCTATGGTGGAAGAGCTCTTTGCCAATGGGCCACACCTTGGGGTAGGGGTATATGAAAAAGGAAACATCAATCTAAAGGATGAAATAGGTCATGGAGCAGATGTTTTCGTTCGATATACCAAAGATTTCTTAGAGATGGAGCTAACCGGATTTCTCAATGATTTTCGTAATTATATAATTTTTCAACCTACAGCAAATGTAGATGAAGCAACAGGATATCCGGTGTTTGAATATATAGGTGGTGAAGCTGTGCTGATGGGAAGTGAGTTTGCGCTTGGAATGACAATTACTGATCAACTTACATTCAAGACTAGCCTTGACTATGTTTACGGATTAAGGAGAGTAGACGAAGGTCCAGATGAACATCTTCCTGTTATCCCACCCCTAAGGATGAATAACGAGCTGGAATATGATTTTGGATGGGGATGGTTGAGTGCCGGATACAGAGCTGTTGCCCGTCAAAGCAATATAGCACCTGAAGAGGAAGTGACAGAGGGTTATTCCTTGCTTGGTTTTCAGGCAGGCTACAGGCTCGATTTCACCGGTCGTCATGTATTGATGTTGAAGGTTGATAATGCATTGAATTACCAATACCGTGATCATCTCTCACGAATCGAAGACCGTAACTTTTTTATGCCCGGACGTAATTTTAATATAACCTACAGGTGGTTCTTCTGATTTGTTTTTTTATGCAGGGATAAGGCAAGGATAGAAAATGTAGCATCAAAATCAAAGACAGGGAATTCTCTGTTGGAGAATTCCCTGTCTTTGGTTGCTGTTAGCCTATGAGATTCAGGGGTTATCGGATGTATTGATTGAGGATTGACTCATACAGCTCCTGCTTGCCACTTATTTGCTCTGGCTCACCACTTTGTATAGCAATATTGCGTAAATCCTCCAGGGTAAGTTTGCCTTCTTCGAAGGCTTTTCCATTTCCTGAATCGAAGGAGCCGTAGCGTTCGTTACGCATTTTAAGAATAGGAGACTTTTCGATGATATGGTGTGCTATCTCAAGTGCTCTGGCAAATACATCCATTCCGGCAATATGGGCAATGAAAATATCTTCCTGATCGGTAGAGTTGCGGCGGAGCTTGGCATCAAAGTTAATACCACCGGTTTTTAGCCCACCGGCTCCAAGGATAACCAGCATGGCCTCCACTGTTTCAGAGATGTTGATGGGAAACTGGTCGGTGTCCCATCCATTCTGGTAATCGCCCCTGTTGGCATCAATGCTGCCAAAAAGGCCGGCATCAGCAGCTACCTGCAATTCGTGCTGGAAGGTATGTCCTGCCAATGTTGCATGGTTTACTTCTATGTTGAGTTTAAAATCGCCGGCAAGGCCGTATTTGTTTAAAAAACCTATAATGGTAGCAGCATCGTAGTCATACTGATGCTTGGTAGGTTCCATGGGCTTAGGTTCAATAAGGAAAGTACCTTTGAAGCCATTCTTGCGGGCATAGTCTTTGGCCATATGAAGAAAGCGTGCCATGTGCTCAATTTCTCTTTTCATGTTGGTGTTGAGCAATGAACTATACCCTTCGCGTCCGCCCCAGAAAACATAATTTTCACCTCCCAGAGCGATAGTTGCATCCAATGCATTTTTTACTTGTGTGGCAGCATGGGTAATAACATTGAAGTCGGGGTTGGTAGCCGCTCCGTTCATGTAACGTTTGTGCGAAAACAGATTCGCCGTTCCCCAAAGAAGCTTAACGCCCGATTCCTTTTGTTTTTCTTTTGCGTAGTCAACAATAGTTTGCAATCGTTTTTCTGACTCTGCAATGGTTGAAGCCTCTTCTACGGTATCAAAATCATGAAAGCAATAAAAGGGTACACCAAGTTTAGTAATAAATTCAAAAGCAGCATCCATTTTATTCCTGGCCTTTTCCATGGGGTTATTGCCAGTATCCCAGGGGAAGGACATGGTGTCGCCTCCAAAAGGATCAGATCCTGCCCCGCAGAAGGTATGCCAATAGGCTACGGCAAAT
Organism: Sphingobacteriia bacterium; assembly: GCA_041642035.1. GTDB lineage: Bacteria > Bacteroidota > Bacteroidia > Bacteroidales > UBA7960 > SKVR01. Next base: position 5,182 of record JBEPXC010000049.1, on the reverse strand, counting down.
CGCAGATGGTCTTTCATGGTTTTACCATCTATCATTTTGTTCTCATCGTAAAATTTGAAAGCCAAAGGATTTTGCGATTCTCTGCCTTCAAATTTTATTTTTCCAATACTTTTAAAGTATTCTTTGTTACCTGTTGTGTAGCTCATGATTTTAGTATTAAGTAAATATATAACACATTATTTTATGGTATGTGTCAGAGGGCTTGCCCGAGGATTTCCTTCCATTGGATAAACGTTTCCAGCAAAGGCTTTTGTATTTTGTTGTCGGGCTCAATGGTTTTTATTTTTTCCAATCCTGTAAATGCTTCTTGCTGACTGCCAAAAATGCCGGCTCCCAGCCCTGCAGCCCTGGCGGCTCCTTGCGAACCATCCGTATTGTACAGTTCGATGGTGGTATTGCTGATGGCTGCCAGACATTGGCGAAAGACAGGGCTAAGGAACATGTTTGAATGACCGGCTCTTATAACAGTTGGCTGAATGCCGGTTTGTTTCATGATATCCATTCCATATTTAAAAGCAAATACAATTCCTTCGTGTGCGGCACGAATCAGATGAGCATTGCTGTGTCTGTTGAAGTTTAGCCCATGGAAGGAGCAACCCATTTCTTTGTTTCCGGTAATCCTTTCTGCTCCATTTCCGAAAGGGATTACCTTGAGGCCATCGGCACCCGCAGGCACTGAGGCAGACAATTCATTCATCTGGTCATAACTTAAGTGAGCGGCTACATTTCTTTTTAACCAGGCATTCATGCTTCCAGTGCCATTAATGCAAAGTAATACGCCAAGGCGCGTTTGTTCAAGGGAGTGATTTACATGTGCAAAGGTGTTGACCCTGGAGGCAGGATCATATTTAATTTGGTCGCTCACGCCAAATACTACCCCCGATGTGCCGGCAGTGGCAGCTATTTCTCCCGGGTTGAGTACATTGAGAGAGAGGGCATTGTTGGGTTGGTCGCCTGCACGATAAGTAATGGGAGTGCCTGCTTTCAGGCCCAGTTCACGTGCAGCAGCCTGGCTAATTTCCCCCTGATGACCGATATTGGGTAAAAGCTGGGGAATTAACCCGTAGTCGAATCCGTATTGCTTCATAATCATATCTGAAACCTGGTGATTACGAAAATCCCAAAAAATTCCTTCTGATAGCCCCGATGGTGTTGTTGCAGCAGTGCCACTCATGCGTAAGGCAATATAGTCGCCGGGAAGCATAATCTTATAAATTTTCTCATAGATGGAAGGTTCATTATCCTTAACCCACTTAAGCTTTGATGCTGTAAAGTTGCCCGGTGAATTGAGCAGGGATTGAAGGCTTTCTTCTTCGCCCATTTCTCTGAATGCTTTTTCTCCTGTGGCAACAGCACGACTATCGCACCAAATGATGGAGTGCCGCAAAACCTTATGATCTTTATCAATTAAAACCAAACCATGCATTTGATAAGATATGCCTATGGCTTTTATGTCTTCCGTGTTAATATTGGTTTTTTGTAATACCTCATGGGTGGCTGCTTTTATGCTTACCCACCACAATTCAGGGTCTTGCTCAGCCCAGTTGTTGTATGGGGCAGAAATTTTCATCTCTTCTTTGGGGTGAAAGGCTGAGGCAATACATTGGCCACTGCTGGCCTCTATAATGCTCGCCTTTACTGATGAACTTCCAAGATCGTATCCGAGTAATAGCATAGTTGAAAAAATTAGAAGATTATACGGGTATTGCTGAATTGGCTGAATTGTTTTCTATCAAAACGAAAAAGCTGTGCAGGTTTATGGGCTACATTATGTTGTTTTTCATCCAGTGGAATAACAAAGTCGAGTTTTTTTATCTTTTTGCGGAAATTACGACTGTCGGTTTCCTCATCGTAAAAAATCCTGATAAGATTTTGCAATTGGTGTATGGTAAATTTCTCATCCAGAAGCTCGAATAATAATCCGTCTCTTTTTAGACTTTGTCGAATGGCAAAAAGTGCTCTTTTGATAATTTCCTCATGATCAAAGGGCAGATTTTTAATTTCACTCATCTTTACCCAGTGCGTTCCAGCTTTGCAGTTTTTCTCTCTGATTACACCCACTATACCGAAAAATGCAATGGATACCACCCTGTCGATGCGCAGACCCGTAGTTTGCTCAAGCCACTCACGGTCTGTTGCCTTGTCCATACGATCCAGAGAGTCAAGCACATCAAACTGCACCAGTTTAACCTTTTCAAGACCGGTAAGCTCTTTCAGAATGCGGGAAGCCGCATCTTTAAGCAACTCATCATTGAAAACCAACCCTCCAGGTAGCTTTAAATCGGGTTGAAAATTTGAGACAGAACCACGTTTATTCATCTCTCTTTCTACCAGTAGAACTTTTAACTCCTTGTCATCATAACCAAAAACTACGCAGTCGGTTGATAGGTGGGGATTCAAATTGGCCATACAGATATTTTAAATTGACTGCGTAAAAGTAAGAAAAAATACTTAACGTACAAATTACGCTAAGGGTAATTTTAAATTAATTGTCATTGTTGAAAACACAAGACTTGCTTTTGTTTTTGGCCCAAGCCCAGCCCTTCACTACTCCCGAGTTGCTGTATCCATAGGCCAGCACTTTCCCCTTCCCTCTCTGCCCGAAGGGAGGGTGCCCAAAGAGCGGGAGGGGCAATCTGCTTTTAAGGGTTTAAACTATAATAGTTATATTTGCTCAGGCTACCACCCCTGTAATCTTATTATATGAATAAACATTTGCTTTTTCTGAGAACAACAATTTTTCTATGTGCCTGGCTGACCATATCTTTTAGTTATACTCAAAATCTGCAGATTAATGAAATAATGTCTTCCAATAATGACTTTATATCCGATGAATATGGTTCCTATGAGGATTGGATTGAACTGTATAATGCCGGAGATCTGCCTGTAAATCTTGAAGGATATGGATTGACTGACGATTATACAGAACCTTTTAAGTGGGTTTTTCCTGCCTATGAAATGCAGGCGGGAGAATATCTTCTGATTTGGGCATCATCAAAGGATAAAAGGACTATTCCCGGCGAAAAAGTAAATGGAATTCAAAGATTATTTTACCCCAACATACCCGGAACGGATGTAGATAATCTTATTAACCATCAAAGTTTTCCTGACCATCCCGCATCTACCATCATTTTATCCAATGGATTTGAAGCACCGGCTAATATAGCAGATCATTATGGGCAACATTTAATTACATGGCTGCTGGCTCCTCAATCAGGCTATTATACCTTTCATATTTCCAGTGATGATAATTCCCGCTTGTTCTTAAGTTCGGATGAAACCCTTGAAAATTCTGTTCTCATTGCAGAAGTCCCGGGCTGGACAAGTTCGCGGGAGTGGGATAAGTATCCCGAACAATCATCACAGGGTATTTATCTGGAGGAAGGACAGAGGTATTATCTGTCAGCACTAATGAAGGAAGGAGAAGGAGGGGATCATCTTGCCGTGAAATGGGACCTGCCCAATGGCACCACCGAATCAATTATCAAGGCAGAACATTGTTTTATACCTTCAACGTTTTTTCACACCAATTTCAGCATCAATGCTCAGGGGGAGGAAATACTTTTAACCCGGCCGGATGGAATAATACAGGATGAGGTCATACCTATTGCTATTCCTGGCAATATTTCTTACGGGCGTGCTGCTGATGTTGGAGGGGAATGGGGCTATTTTACTGAACCAACACCTGGTGAGATCAATTTTGGAACCACTTATGACAGCATATCTGAATACCCTGTAATCTCACCTGATGGAGGAGTTTTTCGCGATATGGTAAATGTAAGTATTGTTTCCCCCGATCCCGATGCTGAAATATACTATACCCTCAACGGCACTATACCTTCTGAAAGCAATGGAATGGTTTATCAGCAACCTTTCTCTGTAAACAGCACTGTTTATCTGCGGGCCGTAGCTATTAGCGAAGGGAAGTTGCCCAGCACCATTGCTGCTTCAACCTTTTCCATTTTACACAACGATCTGTCTGATTTCTCTACCAATTTACCGCTGATGGTGGTCAATACCTTAAACAGCCCGGTAGAATACGGAGAGAAAACCCTGGCTTTTATGAGTATCATTGAAAATGAAGTTGAGGGAAGATATAAACCCGATGATACGCCTTCTTTTATGGGAAGAGTTGAGATAGGTGTGCGAGGTTCAAGTTCTCAGATGTTTCCTAAAAAGGGATATGGTTTTCATACGTTGGAGGAGGATGGCAGCAACCGTAAAGTGTCATTATTGGGTATGCCCGAGGAGCATAACTGGATTTTACATGGCCCCTATGCCGACAAGAGTCTGATGCGTAATGCGGTTTCTTATTCTTTAGGCAGATCTTTAGGTAGTTATACTCCCCGTGCCCGATTTGTGGAGCTTTTTCTGAATACCGGTACAGGGCAGCTTAGAAAAAGTCATTACAGGGGTATTTATCTTCTCGTAGAGCGTATTAAGATCGCCCCGGGAAGATTAGAGATTGAATCCCTGGAACCTTATCAAAATAGTTATCCTGAAATTACCGGAGGATATATTTTTAAAATTGACCGGCTTAATTCAGGTGAAGAGGGGTTTATGACCCAAAGAAACAGTCATTTTGTCTATTACAGGCCTAACGAATTTTCTATTTCTGAACCACAGAAAGAATATCTAACTGCTTATATTGATTCGCTCGAAACGGCCTTATTTGGTGCTAATTTTGCGCATCCCGATAAAGGCTATGCTGCCTGGCTTGATGTTCCATCCTTTATCGATATGCATCTGATTACGGAATTGACCAAGGAAATTGATGGCTTTCGCCTAAGCACCTTTTTCTTTAAGGATAGGTTAGGGAAAATATCTGCAGGTCCTATGTGGGATTTCAATTTTTCTCTGGGTAATGCGGAATACGTAAACGGTTGGTCCCCAACAGGCTGGTACCATGATGAAATAAACGATCGCATGTATAATATGGGGTGGTATAAAAGGCTTTTCCAAGATCCTGATTTTAATGATCGTTATAAAAGACGATATCGCAGCCTTAGACTTTCTTCTTTTTCCAACTCACGTGTCCAGGGAGAAATAAACAGGTATTATAGCCTACTCAATGAAGCCCAGCAACGCAATTTTGAGAAATGGAATATTCTTGGCACCTATATCTGGCCCAATTGGTTTATAGCACAATCCTTTGATGAGGAAATCAACTGGATGTCGGATT
>JBEPXC010000048.1:0-18742 GCA_041642035.1 Sphingobacteriia bacterium | reverse complement strand
ATGCGTGTTTGCTGAAGAATAATCTCAGATAACCATATCTTGAATGGGTCGGTGGTATCTCTCCAGGGGAGTTCTCTTTTGTTGTTTTTATACCATTTAAGTAGACGGGAGGAGAAGTTCATTTATGCAGTAGGCTGAAACAGAACAATAAAAAGCTGAATTAGGTGGCATAAAATTACATAATTTGTTTTCTTTAAAGCAGAAAAGAATTATCTTTGCAGCCCGATTAAAAAAAAATGAGCGTTATAATTATAAAACCTTAACAAATATAAATATGACTAAAGCAGAAATTGTAACAGAAATTGCCAACAAGACTGGAATTGAAAAAGTTGCCGTTCAGGCCACTGTAGAAGCATTCATGACCACTGTAAAAAATTCACTCGTAAAAGGTGAAAATGTTTATCTCAGAGGATTTGGCAGCTTTATTATCAAGGAAAGAGCCGAGAAAACTGGCAGAAACATTTCTAAAAACACCACCATTATTATTCCTGCTCATTCAATACCTTCTTTCAAGCCTGCCAAGGAATTTGTTAGTGAAGTGAAAGAATCAGTGCAGGTTAAATAAGGAAAAATAAACGTATTAATTTAATTACTAAAAATTTAAGCTATGCCAAGCGGAAAAAAAAGAAAAAGACATAAAATGGCCACCCACAAGCGCAAAAAACGCCTGCGCAAAAACAGACATAAAAAGAAATAATACGCTCTGGCTTCATAGCGTTTTTTCATTAGCTATAAAAATTACATAATGCCTGAAGGTGTTATGTAATTTTATTTAGCGTCTGTCAATTTTCTGAACCTGTATCCTGCCGACCATTCATCTGTTCCTGCTGTCGATAAGCTATTGTTGTTGTTTTTAAATATTTCATTTTCAGCATCTGCAAAGCTTTAGCGTCCAGGTATTAAAGTATGTATCTTCTCAAACCTGCCAGATTAATACGCTCATATATCGGTAGTGAATTGCCTCATGTAAGCAATATTGATACATACAACAAGATGAGATGACAAAATTTACTTAAAGACATTAAGATTGTGAACAAAGAATTAATTATTGATTCAAACTCTTCGGAGATTGTTATTGCTCTTTTGGAAGACAAACAATTGGTTGAACTTCACAAAGAGAAGAAAAATAACAATTACTCTGTGGGCGACATTTATCTTGGTAGAGTAAAAAAGATTATATCAGGGTTGAATGCCGCTTTTGTTGACGTTGAATACGAGAAGGACGCATTCTTGCATTACCTGGATTTGGGTGCCCAGGTAAATTCTTTAAACAAGTACACCAAGCTTGCCATTGCCGGCAAAAGTAAAATCCTTGCCATGGAAAATTTCATCCTCGAAAAAGAGATTGAAAAAACCGGCAAGATTACCAATGTACTTACGGCCAACCAGCCTGTTTTGGTGCAAATTGCTAAAGAACCCATATCGACTAAGGGTCCTCGTATTACCAGCGAAATTTCTCTGGCCGGAAGATACCTCGTTTTGGTACCTTTCTCCGACCGCGTGTCGGTGTCTCAAAAGATTAAAAATTCTGAAGAAAAAAACAGATTAAAAAGACTCGTTCAAAGCATCAGACCCAAAAACTTTGGCGTCATCGTGCGTACTGTGGCCGAGGGAAAGATGGTGGCCGACCTGCACAACGACCTTAAGGCCCTGGTCGATAAATGGTATAATGTTGCTGAAAAACTCGAAAATGCCAAAGCACCCAAGATGATTCAGGGGGAAATTAATCGCACTTCTGCCATTCTCAGAGACTTGCTCACCGCCGAATTTAACCATATCTACGTAAACGATCAGACCATCTTTGATGAACTCAAAGAATATATCAAAACCAATGCCCCCGACAAAGCCGACATCCTGAAACTTTATAAAAGCAAGGTGCCTATTTTTGACCACCTGGGGGTGGAAAAACAAATAAAAAGTTCATTTGGCAAAATCGTTTCCATCAGGGGAGGTACGTATCTTATTATTGAACATACCGAAGCCCTGCATGTAATAGATGTTAACAGCGGTCACCGCATGAATGCCGAAAATTCCCAGGAATCCAATGCACTGGAGGTTAACCTGGAAGCTGCCGCTGAAATTGCCCGCCAACTCCGTCTGCGAGATATTGGAGGTATCATTGTGATCGATTTTATCGATATGGTCGAAGCTACCAACCGTAGAAAACTCTTCGAGAAAATGAAAGAAGAGATGAAAAAAGACCGCGCGAAACACAATATCCTCCCTCCCAGTAAATTTGGTCTGGTGCAGATTACCCGTCAGCGCGTCCGCACCGAAACCAACGTGGAGATTCTTGAGAAATGCCCCGCCTGTGGAGGTAGCGGCGAAATTAAACCTAGTATAATCATCATCGATGAAATTGAAAACAACCTCAGGTATCTTATACAGGAACAAAATGAGAAAGACCTTACACTTAGGGTACATCCTTTCATTTATTCCTTTATAAATAAAGGTCTGTGGTCTCTAAAATTCAAATGGTGGTTCAAATACAAAACCCGATTTAAGCTTGAACCCTCCATGTCATATCATTTTCTCGAATACCGATTCTTTAACAAGCTCGATGATGAAATAAAGATGTAATTATCATCATACAAAATAAAGGTTTGTATTCTTGTTATACCCTATAAACAAGTTAATACAAACCTTTTTCTTTTAATGTCAGGCATTATGATCGATAACAATCAGCTAAAACTCAAAATTGCCAGGTTTTGTGCCTGGAGGGAACGCTGTAGCCATGAAACCCGGCAAAAACTTATTCAATCAGGAGCCACCCCAAAACAAGTCAAGGAAATAATCCAGTGGCTTGAGGCAGAAAATTACCTCAGCGATCAACGATTTGCCCGTTCTTTTGTGCAGGGTAAATTCTCCTATAACCACTGGGGCAAACAACGAATCAGCGCTGAATTAAAAACCCGGCAAATTGATCCTCACGACATTTCTGAGGCTCTCGATCTTATCGATGAAGAAGCCTACCACGATCAAGCCCTTAAACTGGCTCACAAGAAATGGCTTGAGCTAAAGGAGGAAGATCCCTTCATAAAAAAACAAAAAACAGCCGCCTATATAGCCAACAAAGGATTTGAGTTGGATATGGTGTGGAAGATTGTAGAAAAAATGTCAAATGAATTATAATTTTTCATGCCTCACCAGTGCATTTAACAGAGGCTTCCTGACGGCCGATAAACCATTTTGCCTGACGTATGTTTATCTATCATGCCGAGGTTCAAGGTTTTTATCTGATAAAATATCATCCCCGGTTAGGGGTGCCAATCTTTTTGGTGTTCAGGAAGAATAAATATCTTTGTATTCGCTTTAAAAAAATTAGTCTCCAGCTTTATATAAAATCTATATTTCATGCATAACAAAATCAACCTATTAACCCTTCTTCTTTTCCTTTTGGTATCAGCTTGCTCTACAACCAGCCAGTGGACAAAGCTCAGCAAAAATGCACACCAGGAGTTTTCCAACCAGGAGTATGCCTCTGCCCTCCAAATGTACGAAGAGTATTTTGTCGCGCACAACAACAACCCAACTCAAATACCCGATACCCTATACCGAAATGCCGGCATAGCAGCCTATAGATTGGGCCAAACGCAAAAAGCACTCGATTTTTTAAACCTTATCAGGCACAGCGATATTGCTCACGATGAAACACAATATGTACTGGCTCTTGCCAATCGTGAGATTAATAATTTGTCAAGAGAAATAACGGCTCTCGAGACGTATGTCAACAAATTTCCCTTTGGACCGCATATCGAAGAAATGCGCCAAAGACTCTTTCAAACCTATGTTGAAAGTCAAAACTACGATAAAGCTATAGCGCTGTGGCCCGACATAGAAGAGAATGCCCAAGACAATGAATCTCTGCTTAACGATTACTTTATAGCACTCCTCCCAACAGAGAACGAACAGGAACTTCTTGATGTTTCAGATCAGCTGATAACCCTTAATCCTGAAAACATACCTGCGCTGCTTTATCGGGCAGAACATTTTTTCTGGAAAGCCGAAAATCGTTACCAGGCCGAAATGGAAGCCTATGAAAAAAACCGCACCCGCAAACAATATGCACAGTTGCTCAGGGCCTTCGAAGTACTCAATGCCGACTTCCGAAGATCACTAAATCTGTTTTTAGCGCTTTATCAAGTCGATCCCAGACCTGCCTACGCAAGGTTTATCGGAAATATCTACCTTCGCTTTGATGATAAAGTAAAAGCCAAGCATTATCTTGAGCTTTCTGAAGATTAATATCACCTTGCAATAATCAGCAATGATAAAAACTCTTATGGTAATCGGGTTGGGGAGTTTCATAGGCGGAATAAGCCGCTTTGCCCTGGGCCGTTTCGTTCAGTCTGCTGCACATTCTGTTTTCCCCTGGGGCACCTTCACGGTAAATATATTGGGCTCATTGCTCATTGGTGTGCTTTTTGGCTTGTCGCTAAAAGGAAATCTTATTTCCACCGAATGGAAGCTTTTTTTGATCATTGGAATCTGCGGGGGATTCACCACCTTTTCTTCCTTCTCCCTCGAAAATCTCGAACTCCTAAAGGCTGGACATCTTACCCCTTTCTTCTTCTATGCCACCTTAAGTGTGATGGGAGGACTGTTGGCTACCTTTGGTGGCTATATGTTTACACGCTTATGGTAGGCTACTTTCTTCAGGGCATTACACCATAAAGCCGAAAAAGTTCCTGTAATACATTCGTACATAAAATACCCTCTGCACAAAGAATCGTGCAAACTGTCAAAAGAAAAAACAGTCTTTACAGCTTATGTCAGGGAAGATCGTTGGTTACAGCAAATTGCTGCATGCTTCCCGAGTTTATGTAATGAACCCCGGGCAAGTCTTGTTTTACATAAGAAAACATGGCCTCTGCTACCTGCGATGCGTGAATAGCACGTATATTTCTGGGCAGCAACGGTCGAACCAACTTCATAAATATCTTAGCGATGTCTTCACCTGCTCGAAAATCATCTCTTTTACCCAGTAGCATAGATGGCCTGAAAATGTATAACCCATCAAAGGGGATTTTTCTCAATTCATTCTCCAGTTGCCCTTTTACCCTGTTATAAAAAAACATCGATTTCTCATCCGATCCCATAGCAGTTACCACGGCATATCGACTGGCTCCGTTTTCATGGGCAAACTGTGCAATTTGCAAAGGATAACCATAGTCAACCTTACGAAAAGCATCCTTCGATCCGGCCTTCTTTATGGTTGTCCCCAAACAACAATAAATGTCATCTGCCCTGACTTTATCGATAAAAGGTCGGTCAAACTCATATATCACCTGTCTGAGGCGGGGGTGTATCCTGTCTATGGGTCTCCTTACCAATACCGTCACTTTTTCATAATAGTCGTCTTCCAGTAATTTCTGTAGCAGAAATGAGCCTACCAAACCCGTTGATCCCACAATAAGTGCAGTTTTTTTCATAAATCACATAGTTTCTATTTATAACAATAACATGATAGGGTTGTTTGGTAGAGACGCAAAATTTTGTGTCCCTACTTTGGATTGGTTTTTGCATAACTATGTATTAACGAACCCTTTTAATCTAATTTACATGAAATCTATTATACTATACCTTTTACTGTTTTTGGTTGCTCCATTACTCTCAATGGCACAGCTTATCACTAACAACAGCAACCCACAGGCTACGCCTGCACATGTTACCGCAAATTACAATATTACCGCTCCAGCCTCTCTTGATGATAATACTGAAAAAGAATATCAACTTGAGCAAGCCAGTCCCAACCCTGCTAAAGAATATACCTGGATTCCCTACAATCTCCCATCAGGCGTAAACAATGCACAGATTGTGTTGCGAAATCTCCTGGGTAATGAGGTTTCCACCCTAATTATTGATGCAAACGAACAAAGAGTGCGTCTCAACACCAGCAGTTTAAATCATGGCATTTATATTTATAGCCTGGTTATAAACAACCAGACGGTAAAGAGTAAAAGACTTCTGGTAGCCAATTGATAGAAAGAAACATAGCAAATAACCCGGGAGAACTGCATGGCAGATCTCCTGTTTTTTTATACAACAATCATCAGGGTGATGCACAAAGCCTAAAGAGGCAAAAAGCATATCAATCCGAAACGCGCTTTTTAGGCAGGCTAAACCAAAAGGTGCTACCCTGGCCACGGGTAGTCTCAAAGTCGAATTCCCCCTGGTTTTTCTTTACAAAGTCTCTTATCAGCACCATACCCAGCCCGCTGCCCCGTTCGTTTTGCGTGCCCGGCACCGAACCCGTTGTTTTACCGGCATCACGTAGTTGACTTTCCTGCTCAGCAGTCATCCCTGTTCCGTAATCCTTTACCAATACATCAACACATTGTGGTTTTTCTATGATCGAGATGTCGATGGTCCCTCCCGGATGAGAATATTTAATAGCATTGGAAAGCAGATTGCGCAGCACCGCTTTTACCATCTCCAGGTCGGCAAATGCCTGGTAAAACTCCCCACTGGTGGTTACATTCACGCGGATGTCTTTCTTGCGGGCGGTAGGTTTAAAAAGAGCCACAGACTGGTTTACCAAAATTAACATTTCGGCAATGGTGGGGCTGTAATTGATGCTTTGCATCTGAGAGCGCGACCAGTCGAGCAGATTTTGAAGCAAACTAAAGGCACGCTTGGCAGAATCGTTGATCAATCCTGCCATCTGAATAATATCTTTCTTTTCAAAAAACTCAATCTCTTTCTCCAAAGACTCCGTTCCAAACATAATGTTATTAAACAAATTCTTCATATCGTGTGAGATGACCGAAAACAATTGGTTTTTTACCTCATTGAGTTTCTGAAGCTCCTCGTTCTGGCGGGTAATTACATCCCGGTTGTATTTCAGTTCCAGGTGTGTGAAAATACGTTTGATAAGCTCGTTGGCATTAAAGGGCTTGGTAACATAATCCACGGCACCTTTTTCCAGCCCGTTTATCACATCCTGCTGATCCACCTTGGCTGTGACAAATATTACCGGGATATGCTCGGTTAAAGGATCATCCTTAAGTTTTTCACAGACCTCATATCCATCCATTCCCGGCATGGATACATCCAACAGGATAAGATCAGGCATGTTGTTTTTAATGGCTTTAAGAGCCTTAATACCACTCTCGGCATAGTTTACCTTCAACCCTTTTTCGGTGAGCAGATGCACTAAAATCTGAATGTTTTCCGGTACATCATCAACAATGAGTACCTTGAAATTTTTCTTACTTATAAAGTTATCTTGTTGTACGCTCATTACGGTGGCTGTTTTTACTGTCTTAAGCTTTCAAAAGAAGAAAGCATTCTGTTAATTTCAATAACATTAAATGAAGTAGCTTCACGGCTCAGGCGAATGGCAAATTCCTTAAGATATCGCAGATCGTTGCGATCCGAAATATTGAGCAGCAGGCCGGTAAAACTTATTACCTCATCAAAACCCAGTATGTCGGCAATCTTGTCATATTCCAACCATACCTCGTTTCGTAAAAAAGATTGTGCCGCTAGGGGGCTTCCAAATTTTTCCTGCAGTTCGCCGAATATCAAATCTGCCAGCTCCTTGTTTGCATCAGCCGTTCCTGTGTTTTTTATTTCCGAAGTCCAGGCAGGCCCCGAAATAACATTGGGCTTCTTCATGGCGGGTACCCCTGGAAAAAATACTTCAAAAACGGTTCCTTGTCCTCTTTTGGAGTTTACAGAAATTTTGCCATTCATCATCTGGGCAAAGCGCCGCGAGATGGCCAAACCCAAACCGGTACCCTCCTGCTTGGCCCATTGATGTATTTGCTTTTGAAAAAAGGGTTCAAAGATGGCATCAAAATCACTCTGCTCGATTCCCGGGCCGGTATCTATCACCTTTATGCTTAAATCTACCTTATCCAAATGCTCAACCTCCTTTCCAACGGCAACCTCGATCCTGATGCTTCCCTGCAGCGTAAATTTCACAGCGTTTCCTACCAGGTTAAACAAAATCTGTCGAAGGCGGAGTTCATCAAGAAAAACTACCGGAGGAACCTTCTCGTCTATGCTTACATGAAAAGCCAACCCCTTTTGTTCGGCCTTAAGGGAGAAAACCTGTTTTACATCTTCCACCAAACTTTCAATCATAAAGGAAGAGGGGTTGATGACCATCTTACCGGCTTCTATTCTCGACAGGTCGAGGATATCGCTTATCAGGGCCATCAAGGCCTTGCTGCTTTTTTCAATCCCCGAAAGATGCGAGGTAAAGCGTTGATCCGTTACGGGAAACTCTTTGAGTATTTCGGTAAAACCCATGATGGCATTGAGAGGAGTGCGAATCTCATGGCTAATATTGGCCAAAAACTGACTCTTGATATGGCTTGCTTGCTCGGCCTGTTCTTTAGCTATCTTGAGCATGTTTTCTGTTTCCTTGGATTCAGAAATATCTCTTGCCACCACGCCCATAAGATAACCCCCGGCAGTTTTTACCGGAAAAGCCACGGATTGAAGAATCCGTTGCTGACCCTGCCCTCCTATTATGGTGGTTTCGTTGATACGCCTGAACCACCGGCTCTTTCCCGTGTGCAAGGCTTCCTGCATCTGCTTTATGCTGTATAGCGACTCATCCTCCGGGCCGTTCTCACCTACCAGAATCTTTTGCATGAAGCTCCATATCTTTTGCCCCAGGGCTGTCTTCCTTTTTATGCCGAATATAAGCTCACATCCCTTGTTCCACTCTATGATTGAACCATCCTGATGGATAATTATGATGGCATCGGTAGAGTTCTGGATAATATTTTTAAATTTTTCTTCCGTTTCTTCCTGCGCCCTTACCCGCTCGGTAATATCTGAATATACTAAAGCCACACCCATATCAGGAAGAGGTATAGGGGCGGCACTCACATTGATCCATGAGACGGTTTTGTTGTCTTTAACAATGCCCATCTCCACATTCTCCACGATACGGTTTTCCTTAAGGGCCAAAATGCTGGCAAATTCCTCGGTAGGCTTGGGGGTGAGATCGGTACGAATAATCTCCCACTCAGGTCCGTCAAAATGCCGAATAAGATGTTTCTCCTTTTTAATCCCCAATAAGGCCTCTGAGGCAGGATTGCAGTCGATAATGTTACCACTTAAATCGGTGATGGTAACCCCGACAGGCAATATCTTGAAAATGGTTTGCAAAAGCTCATCACTTTTTTTACGCTCCTTCTCCGATACTACCCGCGCGCTTACATCTTCAATAATCATGGCTACATAATCATCCTCGGGGATAAAGGTGTGAATGTTTACATACAAATGATCAGCTATCTGATAATCCTCTAGTTTTTTATTGGAACGGGTTAATATGGTTTGCTGCAGCAAGTCAAAAAGAGGCTTTCCGTTGTCGGGAAACACATGCATAAAGGCGGCTCCTTCCATCTTTCTTAATTGGTATCCCAACATATTTTCAAAGGCAGCATTGGCTTTGAAAAAACGAAAGTCAATTACTTGTTCTTGCTTAATTACGGGTTTAAGCACCAACAACCCATTGATCATATTTTTGAAAAGAAGCCGGTAACGCCTCTCACTATCACGCAAAACATCAGCCTCCTTTATATCTGATACGTCGGTTACCGATATTCGGATAAACCATTCCCTGGTCTCTTTCTCCTGGTAAGGCAAACAGTTGAGCAGAAAGTGTTCCATATTACCTCTTCCTGTTGCCACAGCAATTTCCAAGGTCCCCGAGCATTTTTCCTCTATCGTCTTCTGCCAGTAAAAATAAAAATGATCCTGCGAAAGAGGATGGATAAATTGAGTAAAAGGTTTATCAAGCATCTGAGTCTTGGGCTTTCTAAACAACTTTAAAGCCGTAGCATTTACCGATGTTATAATACCTGTAGTATTGAGGATCAGATAGCCCAGGGGAGCATTTTCAAAAAGATCATCCAACTGCCGGTTCTTATACTCCAATTCCTGATTGCTGCGCAACAATTCCTCCTGTTGCAACTCCAGTTCAATTTTATGAATATTGTATTCTTCTATGAGCTTATCAATATCTTCCAAAAAATCAGGGATCTCTTTGGTTTTACTGTTGGCAAGAAGATCCCTTGCCTTTTGTCGTAGCGTATCGGGATTATATTTCATCTGTATATATTTGTTTTTGAATGGTCAGATGAAACATCTTATTATTTATTTTGCTATTTATCATACGGTTTGCCAAACAATAAGCATCACACATGTTTATAATTATTCCTGGATATTTCATGACATTCTCTTGTATATTGTAAAATTATGCCTGCGTTAGATTATTGGTGAGGTAAAAGGATATCTACCGGCAACCCGGACAAGAGCAAGGCCCTGAATATAAGTCTGATTACATAGCGGGCTGTAGATTTATAATTTAATACTCCTTTCGGCCTATACCTTATTTCTTCATAAAAATAAGTTTTTTTATTGAATTCTGAAATTTTTAGTTAACATATTTAACTAATAACGCCCTTCAAACCGCTTTATTCTCATAGCAATGCCCTTTTGCTCTTGTTTTTTTATTGTAATTTTGACGCGGCTAAGACAAACAGCTGAAAGCCCATTTTGGGCCAGGTAATTGTCTGGTCAAAAAACTCAAAACCGTTTACCCTTACACCCAATAGCAAATAAATAAACAAATTAAAAAGTTTTTTTATGGATCAAAACAACACACCCCGCTTATTTGATGAGTTTCCCCCCGTTTCTACCCGGGAGTGGGAAGAGAAAATTCATCAGGATCTAAAAGGGGCAGACTATGAAAAGAAACTTATCTGGAATACCCTTGAAGGTATTAAGGTAAAACCTTACTACAGGAGCGAAGATCTTGATAACTTGTCGCATGTAAAGAGCCTTCCTGATCAGTACCCTTTTGTCAGGGGAAAAAATCTTAAAGCCAACAACTGGGATATCCGCCAGGACCTGGATGAAACAGATCCTCTAAAGGCCAATGCTCAGGCTAAGGATGCTCTGCAAAAAGGAGCGGAAGCCATTGGGTTTAATATGGAAAAAGTACAAAACATCGATCAGCTTGGCCAATTGCTGGAGGGAATAAATCCTGAAGAACATGCAGTACATTTTTTACATGCCCACAACTACAAACCCCTTGTGAGAGATTTTGTCGCATTGGCAGAATCCAAAAACTGGGATCTCAGCAACATCAGGGGATCCATAAATTTTGATCCATTAGGCTTCTTCATGCTGTACGACAGATTTTACGGCACGGCTCAGGAGAATTACCGCGATGCTGCAGATATTATTGCCTCGGCAGACAAATTGCCCCGCTTTCGACTGCTAAGCATCAATGGACAACACTACCATAATGCCGGTGCCCATATAGTTCAGGAACTCGCCTTCACGCTTTCACAAGCCAATGAATACCTGGCCAACCTTACCCAATCAGGGGTGAATATCGATCAGCTGGCTCCCCGCATGCAATTTACCCTGGCCGTTGGTTCCAACTATTTCCTTGAAATGGCAAAACTCAGGGCCATTAAAATGTTGTGGGCCAAAATTGTGGAGCAGTATAAGCCTCAGCAGGATGCAAGCATGAAAATAAACATCCATGCCGTTACTTCCGGCTGGAATAAAAGTGTTTATGATCCTTATGTAAACATGCTTCGCACTACCACCGAAGCTATGGCAGCCGCCATTGCCGGCATCGACTCCATGACCGTTGAGCCCTTCGATGCCACCTACCAAAAAGCCGGTAAGTTCTCCTCTCGCATAGCTCGCAACCAGCAAATTGTGCTTAAACACGAATCATACTTCAACAAGGTGGCTGATCCGGCCGCCGGCTCCTATTATATTGAAAATATTACCGATGCTATTGCTGAAGCCACCTGGGAGCTTTTCGTGAAAATGGAAGACATGGGTGGATTTACCAAAGCCATAGAGAGTGGATTTATCAAAGAAGAAATCGAAAATACCTGCCAAAAACGCGATATGGAAATTGCCATGCGTAAACAGGTTTTTGTTGGGGTCAACCAATACCCCAACCTTCAGGAAAGAATGCTTGACAAGATCCAGCCCACTGCGAAGCTGAGCGACTTAGGTGCTATCCGGCCCTATCGTGGTGTTCAGGCCTTTGAAGCCATGCGTCTGGCCGTTGAAAACCAGGAGAAAAAAGGCTTCGAAACCCCCAAAATTTATCTCTTTACTTACGGCAACCTGGCTATGCGTAAGGCACGCGCTACCTTCGCCACCAATTTCTTTGGTTGCGCGGGCTACAACATACAGGAAGCACCCCTGGTGAACGATCTCAACCAGGGCATCCAAAAAGCCCTGGAAGCCAAAGCCGATGCAGTGGTCTTCTGTAGCTCCGATGAAGAGTACCCACAAATGATTCCTGCCATTAAAGCCCTCAGGGAGCAAAACAACAAGCTCCGTATCATTGTGGCAGGCAACCCAAAGGAGTTTATGAACGAACTTAACCAGGCAGGTGTTCAGCATTACATACACATGCGAACCAACACATTGGAAACCTTGCAAAGGTTCAATGATATTTTTGGCATTGCCTGATACCGTTTTCGTTTCATCTATGCTATAAGAGATATTGTAAGGCTTTAACTTTCAAAGAAACACAAATAATTATGAGACCCGATTTTAAAAATATAAAATATTCATCCGATATAAAAAACACCACCGACGCCCATAAATGGGAAGAAGAGGCCGGTTTGCGTAAGGATTGGTGCACATCGGAGCAAATACATGTAAAAGGGATTTACCTGGACAAGGACCTTGCCGGGATGGAGCATTTGAAGTATGCTGCCGGTCTTGCGCCATATCTGCATGGTCCTTACAGCACCATGTATGTGATGAAGCCCTGGACCATTCGTCAGTATGCAGGCTTCTCAACAGCCGAAGAATCCAATGCCTTTTACCGACGCAACCTTGCCGCCGGACAAAAAGGTCTTTCGGTGGCCTTCGACCTGGCTACCCATCGCGGATATGATTCCGACCACGAACGCGTGGAAGGTGATGTAGGAAAAGCTGGCGTTGCCATCGATTCTATCCTCGACATGAAAATCCTTTTCGACGACATCCCTCTCGATAAAATGTCGGTTTCCATGACCATGAACGGAGCCGTTTTGCCCGTACTGGCTTTTTACATCGTGGCAGCAGAAGAACAGGGTGTGAGTATGGATAAACTCAGTGGTACCATTCAAAATGACATCCTCAAGGAGTTTATGGTGCGCAACACCTACATCTACCCTCCCCTGCCTTCCATGAAGATCATCGCCGACATTTTTGAATTTACTTCAAAGAATATGCCCCGGTTTAACTCCATCAGTATCTCTGGATACCACATGCAGGAAGCAGGTGCTACCTGCGATATTGAGCTGGCTTATACCCTGGCCGATGGATTGGAATACCTCAGGGCAGGCACCAATGCCGGCATGGATATCGATTCTTTCGCACCCCGCCTGTCATTTTTCTGGGCCATCGGGATGAACCATTTTATGGAGATCGCCAAGATGCGTGCCGCCAGGATGCTTTGGGCCAAAATTGTAAAACAATTCAATCCTAAAAATCCTAAGTCGCTGGCCTTACGTACCCACTCACAAACCTCCGGCTGGAGTCTTACCGAACAAGATCCTTTCAACAACGTAGCCCGCACCTGTGTTGAGGCCATGGCGGCAGTATTGGGTCATACCCAATCGCTACACACCAACGCCCTGGATGAAGCCATCGCGCTTCCTACAGACTTCTCGGCTCGTATAGCCCGCAATACCCAGCTCTACCTGCAGGACGAAACCAATATCACCAAAGCCATCGATCCATGGGCAGGCTCCTACTATGTGGAAGCTCTTACCCACGAAATTGCTCATAAAGCATGGACCCTTATTCAGGAGGTGGAAGAGCTTGGTGGAATGGCCAAAGCCATCGAAACCGGTGTTCCCAAAATGCGCATCGAAGAAGCTTCTGCCCGTAAGCAGGCCAAGATAGATTCAGGACGCGACATCATCGTAGGGATCAATAAATACCGTCTTCAAAAAGAAGACCCCATCGAAATCCTCGATGTTGACAATACTGCCGTTCGACTGTCACAGATCAAACGATTGGAGAAGCTTAGGGCAGAGCGCAACAACGAACAGGTGCAATCGGCCCTGGATGCCATAACCCATGCCTGCGAAAGCGGACAGGGCAACCTGCTCGAACTGGCAGTAGATGCTGCCCGCAAAAGAGCTTCACTGGGTGAAATATCCATGGCCTGCGAAAAAATCTATGGCCGCTACCAGGCCGTTATTCGTTCCATTTCAGGTGTATATTCTATGGAAATTGAAAACAACCAAAGCTTTATGAAAGCCCGAGAGCTGGCAGATGAGTTTGCTGCTCTTGAAGGCCGACGTCCTCGCATCATGGTGGCCAAGATGGGCCAGGATGGTCACGACCGCGGAGCCAAAGTCGTCTCTACCGCTTATGCCGATATGGGCTTCGACGTTGACGTGGGACCCCTTTTTCAAACCCCCAAAGAAGCCGCCAAACAGGCCGTTGAAAATGATGTGCATATCTTAGGCGTTTCAAGCCTTGCCGCAGGACACAAAACCCTGGCTCCACAGGTTATCGAAGAGCTCAAAGCCCTGGGACGCGACGACATCATGGTTATCGTGGGAGGAGTTATTCCTGCACAGGATTACCAGTTCCTTTACGACGCCGGTGTGGTGGGTATCTTTGGCCCCGGAACTGTTATCTCTGATGCCGGAATAAAAATGCTCAACATTCTTATCGAATCAAGAAAAGGAGCCTGAGTGAATCTCGTTCAGCTCTTACATTGATTATACTCTATACATCGAATCCTGGTTATGGCTATAACCGGGATTCTTTTTTTATAATAATAATTGTTCCTGTTTAACTCCTATAGAGTTGCCCGATCAATCCATCACCCATGTCCACAGGTGGCAACCTGCGGCTATTCATATTCAAGCCCTTCAGGCTTAATTAGCTTTAATTGTTTTTTGTGCCACCGTTGCCTTCAATCCCGAAGGGATTAAATATGAATAGCCCCGTATCGTATGCGGGGAAATGGTGCAGCATAGCCAGGGCAACCACGCAGTGGTTGAATATAGGAAATACGATTTTAATCGAATTAAACGGATACATTTTGATTCCTGTTCAACTCCTTTAGAGTTGCCCGATCAATCCATTACCCATATCCACAGGTGGCAACCTGCGGCTATTCATATTCAAGCCCTTCAGGCTTAATTAGCTGCAATATACAAGCTCCACTTCCTTCCAGCTTATAAGACCTAAAAAGTTCATTTATCCAATTATTGTTTTTGCACAATACAACAGCTATTTTAAAGCGTATCATAAGCGTAGCATAAGCGTACTTTAACCGTATTTTCACGGTTATACTTCGCTTATGAACCGCCTGTGGTACGGCTATGAAAAGGAGTGAAAAAAGATGGGGTAAACGTCGATGCCGCAGTCTCACGCAGCTGTGCATGATTGCGGCATCGTATCGGGTAAGATCAACTGTAAATCTTTAACCGGGAAAAATTATACCATGAAAGGGATAAACAAATCCTATTCGTTACGCTGTTCTATTCTTAATTCCCTAAACTCCGACCCTTCATTCCATTGCGGAAATTCATCGGTATTAGCCAGTTTCCAGGCTACGTAAAACATCAGACGGGCATCTTCGGCAACCCCTTCCAGGTTCCAGATCCGGGCATCGTATTTGTCGGTGGGTTTATGGTAGTTGTTGGCCAGCCATTCTTTTTCGCGGGTGCCGGTCCATTCCATACCCATTTCGCGGTGGTGGTTGTTTCCCCGGGCAAAGACAGCAGGAACACCCGCCTTGGCGAAGGCAAAATGATCGGCACGATAGTACATTCCTGTTTCAGGATTAGGATCGGCCATTACATAACGGTCCTGCATCAGGGCGGCTTCTTCAATCCATGCATCCAGTTCCGATTGTCCATAACCCGTTATCATCACATCCTTCATGCGGCCCAGGGGCAACATCAGGTCGTTGTTAAAATTGGCCACGGTATTTTTCAGCGGAAAGGCCGGGTTATTGACGTAATGCGAAGCACCCAGCAAACCCTGTTCTTCGGCTGTAGGGGCAAGGAAAAGGATGGAGCGCCTGGGCTTTTGCTCCAGTGCCTGGAAGGCCCGGGCTATTTCCATCATCCAGGCCAGGGAGGTGCCATTGTCGACGGCACCGCGATAAATGGAATCGCCATTCAATACAGGACCTATGCCCAGATGGTCCCAATGGGCAGAAAAGACAATGACTTCGTGGGCTAGATCGGTTCCAGGTATTAGCCCCAGCACATTGTGCGAAACACCATAGCTGAAGGAGCTTTCCATCGAAGTAGAAAGGCTGGCCTGCATGGGAAGTGGGCGGAAATCTCTTTGCGAGGCTTTCTGTTTGAGTTCTTCGAAATCCAGTCCTGAGGCTGCAAACAATTGCTTTGCTGCATCAGAAGTAATCCAGCCCTCTATTTCACAACTGCCTGCATAGCCGTCGGGCGACTGCAGGTGAAGCTTGGGGATGGAAGCTCCATTGACCACTACACTCCATGGATATCCGGCTCCATGATTCTCGTGCACGATGAGAATACCCAGGGCACCTTGTCGGGCTGCCTCTTCATATTTATAGGTCCAGCGCCCGTAATAGGTCATGGCCTGTCCCGTAAACAAGTCCGGGTTTAACGTGGCCAGGCCAGGATCGTTGACCAGCACAACCACAATTTTATCTTTCACATCGAGATTTTCATAATCGTTCCAGTTGTACTCAGGAGCCACAATACCATAACCGGCAAAAATCAGTTCAGCATTTTCGATTATCGTCTTGGGCAACACCTTTTTGGAGAACATAACAAATTCTTCAGGGTTTTTCAACTCCAGGGTTTGTGATGGGGTATTTATTATTAATCCCTGTAAAGGCTTGTTGGTAACTTCCATCAGGGGTACCTCCTGTAGATAGGTATCATTCCATGCAGGCTGAAGCATTAATTCTTCGCGAAACACCTGCTCCAGGTATTTCAGGGTAAGCACTTCACCTCGCGTAAGAGGTTTTCGCCCCATGAAAGAATCGGACGCCAGGGTCTGAATATAGCGTGCCATATTATCGGTGCTGATAACACTTTCGGCTTGATTAAAATCATCCATAGGCGACTGACAGGAAAAAGGAAGCACAAAAATAATCAACAAAAAACCATGGTAGAAGAGTTTTTTCATAGAAAACGGGCTTAAGGTTAATAGCAAGGATACAAACTTAAAGATATTATTGTAACGCGGCCTGATTTCTCTCCTTTTTTTGCGGCTTTTGGCCAACGGCCTGCGATAACTGTCCCAGGGTTTATTTATCCTGATCCAGGTTTCGGGCATAGATCATCTTGTGATCGCCCGGCAGGTAGAAATCTTTCAGACAGGCCTCTTCCGTATAGCCGGCTTTGAGATAAAATTTACGGGTAGGAAGGTATTTTTCGGTCGAAGAGGTTTCTATATACAGCTTGCGTGCTTTGCTTTCGCGCAGTGCATTTTCTGTTTGTTGCAGCAGTTTCAGGCCTATTCCTTTTCCTCTGAAGTGATCGTCGACCACGATCCAGTATAAGTCGTAGGTACCCACCGTACAGGGTGTTGAGCCAAAGCAAACAAAACCACAGGTCTGGTTTTCCTCCATAGCGAATATAAAGGAATAGCCCGATGCCTTCTGTCCTTTTTGAAGGGCTTCGCTTACCAGTTCAACTGCAACATCGGTCTCGTCGGCACGGAAAAAACGGGTAGAATCGCATATTTCCCTTACCTTTTGAAGATCTTTTTTTTGTATTTCTTTTCTAAAATGGATGTTCATGGTATGTGGTAGTTAAGGTAGTTAAAGCTAATTTCTCCCTGCAGCCAGGCAGACAGATACAAGAAAGCTCGAAGCTGGAAGCTGGAAGCTGGAAGGAAGAGGGAGTAACCATTGTGATTAAATACATACAGGGTATGCTTTTATGTTATAGTTTTTTTTATTCCCCCCACAATTCTCTTAACCACCTCTTCATCGCTCAGCCCCGCGCGACAGGCAGCCGCCACAAAACCTCCATCGGGCGAGATGCAGGGATTAGCATTAATTTCGAGCACAAAGATGTTGTCGTTTTCATCCACCCTAAAATCCACTCTTGCATATCCGGATAAATCAAAAACTTTCCAGCACTTAAGGGCCACTTTTTCCAGATCTAGTAACAAGGGGTTGTCTTTTCCCGGAAAATTAAAGCTACGCACTGTATGTTTGTATTCGAAAGAATCTTCCTCCCACTTGGCCTTATAGCCCAAAATCCTGGGTTTTTCCGGGGGATATTCGAACCTGATTTCTGCTACGGGCAATACTTCGGGACCGTTGGGACCATCTATTACCGAAAGGTTAAACTCTCTGCCGTGGATATATTCTTCGCAAAAGAAGGCCTCAGAGTTGGTTTCCTGTTCCATCCTGTCGAGCAATTCTTCTTTGGTGGAAAAGAGCAGGGTTTTGTTTTCATCCAGTCCATAGGAGGCATGCTCCCAGAGCGATTTTACAAGGAAGGGTTTTTGAATCTGTGTCTCCTTTGCCTTAAGCAGATCTCTATAGCTGAAAAAAGCAGGGGTATTAATCCCGTTCATCCGCATGTGCTGCTTGCTGAGAATTTTATGAGAGCTAAGATACATGGAATGGGCGCTGCAACCGGCATAAGCCACCTTGAAATGATCAAACAGGAAAGGTCCCATATGCACCAGCTTGCCATCGGCAAAAAGAGTTTCTACCAGGTTTACGACAAAGGCAGGTTCTGTTTGTCTGATCAATTGCTCCAGTTGC
>JBEPXC010000047.1:0-18940 GCA_041642035.1 Sphingobacteriia bacterium | reverse complement strand
GCCGGCAGTTATACGGTTACAGTCACCGACGCCGGTGGTTGCAGCACACTGCTGACAGTCACCCTGGAAGAACCTACTGCATTAACCGCAACCATCAGTGCACAGGAAGATGTGCTATGCTTTGGTGAAAGCACTGGTACTGCTACCGTCAATGCAACCGGTGGCACTGCACCCTACACCTATTTATGGAGCAATGGACAAACTACTTCCACTGCAATAGAATTAACCGCAGGCAGTTACACCGTCACCATTACCGATGCAAACGGATGCCAGGCAGAGGCAAGTGTTGTTATCACGCAGCCCGAATTGCTCACGTTGGAGACAAAAAGCATTACCGAACCATCCTGCTTTGGCAGCAACAATGGTTCAGTCACCGTTGCAGCCTATGGCGGACAGGGAAGCTATCAATATACCTGGAACACCACTCCTGTTCAAACAGGCGCAACAGCCGGCAATCTTACAGCGGGCAGTTATACGGTTACAGTCACCGACGCCGGTGGTTGCAGCACACTGCTGACAGTCACCCTGGAAGAACCTACTGCATTAACCGCAGCCATCAGCGCACAGGAAGATGTGCTATGTTTTGGTGAAAGTACCGGTTCTGCCACTGTAACAGCATCCGGCGGCACTGCACCCTATACTTACCTTTGGAGCAATGGGCAGATAGTAGCTAACGCAACCAATCTGGCGTCTGGCACTTATACAGTCATCATTACCGATGCAAACGGATGCCAGGTAGAGGCAAGTGTTACCATTACGCAGCCCGAAGTGCTCACGCTGGAGATAACCAGCATTACCGAACCTTCCTGCTTTGGCAGCAACAACGGTTCCATTACTGTTGCAGCCCATGGCGGACAAGGAAGCTATCAATATACCTGGAACACCAATCCTGTTCAGACAGGCACAACAGCCGGCAATCTTACCGCCGGCAGTTATACGGTTACAGTCACCGACGCCGGTGGTTGCAGCACACTGCTGACAGTCACCCTGGAAGAACCTACTGCATTAACCGCAACCATCAGCGCACAGGAAGATGTGCTATGTTTTGGTGAAAGTACCGGTTCTGCCACTGTAACAGCATCCGGCGGCACTGCACCTTACACCTATTTGTGGAGCAACGGACAAACCACTGCTATGGTCACCGGACTGCTGGCAGGCATTTACAATGTCACCATTATCGATGCAAACGGATGCCAGGTGGAGGAGAATGTTACCATTACTCAGCCCGAATTGCTCACGCTGGAGACCACAGATATTACCGAACCTGCCTGTTATGCAAGCAATAATGGTTCTATCACTGTTTTAGCCGAAGGCGGATTGGGCGGATATCAATATACCTGGAACACCAGCCCTGTTCAGACAGGCGCAACAGCCAGCAATCTTATCGCCGATAGTTATGCGGTTATAGTCACCGACGCCGGTGGTTGCAGTGCGCAGCTTACAGTAACTTTAGATGAACCTGCGGCATTGACCGCAACCATCAGCGCACAGGAAAATGTGCTTTGCTTTGGTGAGAACACCGGTTCGGCCACTGTAATAGCAACCGGCGGCACGACTCCATATACGTACTTATGGAGCAATGGGCAGACAGTAGCTACTGCAACCAATCTGGTATCTGGCACTTATACAGTTATCATTACCGATGCCAAGGGTTGCCTAATAGAGAATCAGGTAACAATAGCAGATGTTCTGCAAATTTCTGTAACAGCCATTACAACACATGCTTCCTGTGAGTTTATGGAAGATGGCGCGATATATTTAACGGTATCAGGAGGTAGTGGATCATTTGAATATTTATGGAGTGATGGCTCAACAGAGCAAAATAGAAATCAGCTAACTGCAGGAACCTATACCGTTGATATCTGGGACGAAAATAGCTGCCATGCGAACTGGAGTGGAACCATAGAGCAATTGTCTGATGTAGAATTAAGTGGTCAAATATACTACAGCCTCGGGTTCGTTGGCGAAGAGGATGCCAGTGTGCGACTTTATGATGCATCGCAAAGACCTTTTGCTCTGGTGGCAGAAACACGTGTACAAGCCAATGGTTATTATAGATTTACAGACCTTAAAGAGGGTGAATATGTTCTCTTTGTAAAACTTGACAACCATGCATTTCAGGAATATCCTGGTGTGATGCACACTTATTACGAAACTACTTTCAAATGGAAAGAAGCAGAAATGACAAGACTTACCTGCGGTAATACCCATGTAGTAGATATTGAAATGTTTGAAAACCCAGCAGCCCAGAACGGGAAGGGTTTGGTTTCCGGCTACATTCAGGCCGATTCTTTATACATCAAATCAGGACTTTTAGAAATTCATAACATTCATGTATGGTTAATAGATGAAAACACTCAGTTACCAGTTGACTATACCTACTCGAATGAAGATGGGTACTATGAATTTTCCTCTATCCCCATTGGCACCTATTCTATTTATGTCGATATAGGAGGAATTACGCATTTGTCTACCCACACTATTCAAATTACAGAAACGTACTATCATTTTGACAACATCAACTTCGAACTGGATTACTCCTTTGATTTTTCCATCATAGCTGTGGGAGGCACCACATCTATATCCGAGTCAACCGACATGTCAGATGTAAAATTATATCCGGTACCAGCAAACAATGCGCTTTTTATGGAGTCTGCAGATTTTATTCCCGGAGGTCGGATTGCTTTATATACGCAAACAGGTTCTCTATTAAAGGAATTCAGTGTTAGTGAGAGCATTCTTGCCGATAATACAATTCAAATGAATGTAAGCAAACTACAACCCGGTGTCTATCTGGTTGTAGCAGAACTTAAACATGGGATTATAATAAAAAAGTTTATCCTTGCGAGATAAGGCATTATTTAATCAAAAAACCGGTAAACCCAAAACTGCTCCCTCTTTTGACAGCTTAGGGTTTACTGGTTTTTATCATAAGAGAAAACAGGGAGTACCCCAATCCCTTTCCACCGTAGGTAAAATGCATCATTTCCGGAGCCATTATTGCATTCTAACCGGATTATAGTTTTCAAGCCAATACTTCCTTCATCTTCCTTTGATTTAGTCCGGATCTGGACAATAGAAGAATGCTTGCTGAAAATTTAGGCGACATATTTTAATTTTCTTTGCTTTTTTTTAAGAACTCTCCTTCTTGCAAGCTAGAAGCTATTGTTATTATTTCTAATTTAGCCCGGGAATCTTAAAACAGCAGAAATGAAACTATTGCGTAATATTTTTAAGTTTATTTTGGTGCCATTGTTATTATTGATTATCGTAGCACTTGTTTATCTTTCCATAGGATTTGGAAGATTATCCTTTAACGATGAATTTGTTGTTGAGGAGAATTATTTGCCATATTTTCCGGCTGATTACGAAATGGCCCGCGATGAGTTCCGTACCTTATCCACAGATATATCGGGTCGATTTGAAGGGGTAGAGACCAAAAACATACTGGTTCCTTCCCAGATAGATGATGATCTCACAATAGATATCTGTTACATACCGGCTCAACAAGATAGCATAAATCTTATTGTTTTGAGTTCAGCTGTACATGGGGCTGAGGGTTTTGTAGGTCATGCTGCTCAACAATTGTTTATTAGGGAGTTCCTTACCGATGAACTGACTAAAAATACCGGAGTTCTATTGGTGCATGGTGTAAATCCCTATGGGTTTAAGTATGCTCGTCGTGTTACTGAGAACAATGTGGATATGAATCGTAACAGCCCTTCTACAGATTCACTCTATCAGACTGTAAATGATGGTTATCCGCAAGTTTATGATTTGGTTAATCCTGATGGAGAAGTGGATAAATCCACACTGAGCAATCGGTTCTTTTTTGTAACAGCAGTGAATGAAATCCGTAAAGCCTCTATGCCGGTGCTTCGTCAGGCTGTTTTGCAGGGTCAATATGAATTTCCCGAAGGATTGTATTTTGGAGGCAGAGAACCTGAGCCTCAAATAGACTCACTAAAGCCTCTAATTGAAAAATATACAAATCCCTACCGTAAGATCCTGGCTCTCGATTTGCACACAGGCTATGGTGAGAGGGGCAAATTGCATTTTTTCCCCAATCCTTTGAAGGAGGAAAAAAGAGAAAAATTAGAGAATCTCTTCCAGGGATATACCATCGACTGGGGTGATTCGGATGACTTTTATACTGTTACGGGTGATTTTGTCGGTTTTATTGGTGCCATGAATCAGGATAAAGAGTTTTATCCCAT
Organism: Sphingobacteriia bacterium; assembly: GCA_041642035.1. Taxonomy (GTDB): domain Bacteria; phylum Bacteroidota; class Bacteroidia; order Bacteroidales; family UBA7960; genus SKVR01. The sequence continues at coordinate 14,723 of JBEPXC010000047.1, read as the reverse complement.
GTTACTGGAATATGGCACCCTAAATAGCCAAACTACCTTGGGCTCCCTGAAGTCTATCCATATTATGATACTTGAAAATCAGGGTTACCATCATGGTTATGCCAGCCCAGAGGATTCTATTAAGGTAAAACAGGATCTATTGGAAATGTATAATCCTCAATCAGAAAAGTGGAGGAATCATGTTATGAAACAAACAGAAGATGTTTTTCAAGCCATTTTGCCAAGGTTTATTGAAGAATGAATAACCCTATTTGGCTATAGTTCGTTTTATAAAAGCAAACTGCAGAATAGGGGCTAAAGCAATACTTCTTTGCTTCATCTTTTTTCGTAAATTTACTGCTTCACAATTAATTCGCTGATATGGCACTGGACACTATTATCGACCTTGATAAAATTGCTGTTTTTCAAAAAAATCAACTTGTATTATCCGATGTAAGCCTGCAAATCGAGAGGGGAGAGTTTTGTTATCTCATCGGGCGCACGGGTAGCGGAAAAAGTTCTCTGATGAAAATCCTTTATGCCGATTTACCTATGACCGAGGGGAAAGCCCGGGTAGCCGGGTTTGATCTGCATGAACTCAAGGATAAACAAATTCCTTTTCTGCGCAGAAAAATAGGTATTGTATTTCAGGATTTTCAATTGCTTAACGACCGTAGTATAAGGGAAAATCTTCTTTTTGTCATGAAAGCTACAGGATGGCGTGATAAAATTGCCATGGAAGAGCGGCTGGAAGATGTTATGGAGAAAGTAGGTCTGCACACCAAGGGATTTAAGATGCCCCATCAGCTTTCGGGGGGTGAGCAACAACGGGTAGTGATAGGCCGGGCACTGATTAATGATCCTGATATTATTCTGGCCGATGAGCCCACTGGTAACCTGGACCCCGAAACCAGCCTGGGCATAATGGAATTGTTGCATGACATTAGTAAAACAGGTAGGGCTATTTTGATGGCTACCCACGACTATACGCTCTTTCAAAAGTTTCCCGGGCGAATATTTCGATGCGACACGGGCAGAGTGCTTGATTTGAATGCCGACTATTATTTGAATAAAGAAGATGAAATAAAAGAAACAAAGTAAAAGTTTTTTTTATTAACCTGCAGGAATAGGATTGTATGCTGATTTAATATGCCGGAAATATTCAGGCATAATTGTCATAAATACTTATCAATACCTTTTCTTCATTTTCCCAGCAAAGGGTAGAAGATACTTTTAAGGCGTTGGATTTCCATCTTTTCATATTTTCTTCATCCCTGAGCATTTCATTGATCTTGCCGGCAATATGAGCAGGTTCATGTTTCTGTATGCACAAACCAACATCATAGCCTTCTACTATTTTTTTTACTTCGATCATAGGAGATGCCAGTACGGGTAATCCGGCGGCCATATAATCGAAGAGCTTGTTGGGCAAACTGTATTTGTAATTAAGGCTGACGGGTTTATCTAAAGAAACGCCCAGATCGCAAAGACTGGTATATCGCATCATTTTCTGATAAGGCATTTTGGGCAGAAAATGAACCCTTCTTTCCAGGTGCAGTTCTTTGGTGAGCTGACGTATTTTATCCCACACATCCCCACCTCCAATAAAATAGAGAACGGCATCTTCTATTCCGTGCTGTGGCTTCATAGCATTGATAAGTTCTTCAGCGCCCCTGTCTAGATTTATAGCACCGCCTTGCATGAGAATAATTTTCTTATCTATAGGTAAGCCCAAATCTTCTCTTTTAAGAGCGGCATCGGGTATGTAGCGGTGCGGCAGGTTGCGCACTACATGAGGTCTGTTTTTGTAAGCTTTTTCGTATAAATCTGCAATGGAATGGTTAACCGTAATAACATGCTTAAGCCTGGGGAAAATTCTACTTTCTATTGCACCCCAGAAGTTGCGGACAAAGGGACGATGGATGATTTCGGTGGAGCCCAGGAAATATTCATGCGAATCGTAAACCAAAGGTTTAAATCGGAGACTTGCAACCAGATAATTGGGTAGTAGGGTATCCAGATCGTTTGATACGAGCAGATTGGTACGTTTAAACAATAAATAAAAGAAAAGTTTCGCATTGTATTCGGCATAAAATAAAAACCCCTTTTCAAACCACATCCTAAACCTAAAGGTTTTTACCTTGATATGCAATACCGGCAGACTCCTGGCTTTTTTTACACCCACCAGGGTAACCTTAAAGCCCAAACGGGTCAAAAAATCACATACCTTTAGTACTCTTTGATCTGTGGCCAAATCATTGGTAACTGAAACACAAACTCTCTTCACTTTTTTACTTGTTACTATCTACCTGAAATATTTTATCATCTTATCTTACGCAGATTTCACCCTTAAAGATTCATCCTTTTTAGCTTCCTCTTTTGAAGAGTATCGGGCAATGCGGATGTTGAAATAAGCGAAGGTGATGGTCATGAAAGGACTGATGATGTTGAAAAAGCAATAGGGCAGGAAGGTAAGGGTTGGTATGCCCAGTACACTAGCCTGAGTGGCTCCACAGGTATTCCAGGGCACCAGCACGGAGGTAACCGTACCACTGTCTTCAAGGGTTCTGCTTAGATTCTGCGGTTTAAGTCCTCTTTCACGGTAGGTTTCGGCAAACATTCGTCCGGGCACTACTATACTCAGATATTGGTCACTTGCCGTTATATTGAAAAACAAACAGGTGCCTGCTGTTGATGCTACCAATGAACCGGTATTGTGCGCAAGTTTAATGACCGATTCGGTAATGCGCTGCAATAATCCACTGGTTTCCATAATTCCTCCAAATATCATGGCACACATAATAAGCCAGACGGTGTTGAGCATGCCACGCATTCCACCGGTTTCAAGCAAATTGTTAACCATCTCATGGCTGGTATTCACATTGATCTGAGTGTACATCGATTTCATGATGGCAACATAAGCAGCAGTATGAAATCTATCGTGTATGCCACTTACCTGTTGGATTATATGAGGTTGAAAAATGAGAGCACATAAAGCCCCGGCCAAAGTGCCTATAAACAGAGCAGGTAACGCAGGAACTTTTCTGACAATTAGTACGATAACCAGTGCCGGAACCAAAAATAACCAGGGGGTGATATTAAATGACCCGTCAATGGCTTGCAGGATCGGGTTTATGTCGGTATAATGATCACCACTATAGCTTTTTAACCCTATTATCAGAAAAATGATTAGGGTAATGCTTATTGACGGTATTGTGGTAAGGGCCATGTATCTTATGTGGGTAAATAAATCGGTACCTGCCATTGCCGGAGCAAGGTTGGTGGTGTCACTCAAGGGCGACATCTTATCTCCAAAGTAAGCCCCCGAAATTATAGCCCCTCCAATGACACCATCAGGTATGCCCAATGCACGTCCTATGCCCAGTAAAGCAACGCCAATGGTAGCTACGGTAGACCAGGAACTGCCGGTGGCAATAGAAACCAGGGCACTTACCACACAGGCAGCAAGCAAAAAGATAGTGGGATTTAGTATTTGCAAGCCATAGTATATCATAGCGGGTACAATCCCTCCCAAAAGCCATGTTCCGGCCAATGAGCCTATCATAAGTAGAATAAGAATGGCAGCCATGGCAGATCCTATACTCCTTACTATTCCAAGGCTCAGTTGGGTCCAGGTAAATCCAAGGCTTGCCGCAATAATGGAAGCCACCGCCGCGGCAAGAATTAATACGATCTGATTGGAACCCGACAAGGAGTCATCACCAAAAATGAATACATTAATGGAAATGAGCATGGTGAGAAAAATAACAGGTAAAAGAGCCAGAAACAGAGTGGGGCGTTTTGTGCTTTTGGTCATTGAAGAGAATTTGCTTACACGTGTTAATACTGCATTGAAACAAGTAAAGTAAATGCATTTTTTCCTATTTCACAAATAAATATCAATAGTTCTGTTAAAACATCTTTTGTTTAGAATCTCTCTAAATGCTATTATTAGTACTTTTGCCTCATGATAATAATTGATGACACTTTGATATCCGATGAAATATACACCGAATGTTTTATATGCGATTTGCCCGTTTGTAAGGGGGGGTGCTGCATACATGGCGATGCCGGCGCACCACTTGATAAGGAAGAAATTCATGTGTTGAAAAAGATATATCCTGACCTAAAACCTTATTTACGCGCCGAAGGCATTGCTGAAATAGAAAAATCAGGAACCCATGTGGAAGATATTGATGGCGATTTAACCACTCCTTTGATCAATAAGCAGGAATGTGCCTTTGTATATTTTGATGATAATAACATTGCCAAATGCGCTATTGAAAAAGCCTGGGAAGAGAAAAAGGTCGATTTTAAAAAGCCTGTTTCTTGTCACCTTTACCCTATAAGGATTGTTCGCTACTCTAATTATGATGCAGTAAATTATCATCGCTGGCCCATTTGTGACTGTGCCAGGGCAAATGGGAAAAAATCAAAGGTAAGGATATATGAATTCCTTAAAGAGCCTTTGATTCGAAAATATGGCCAGGACTGGTATGACCAGTTGGCTTATTATGTTAAACTCACCCTGGATAAGAAATAGTCGTTCTTTCTTTACCTCCAAGGCTTTGTGGTGTTGCTAGGCATTTATTACGGCCATGATCGCAGCAAAGAATGCCGAGATCATAAGTCTGCTTAAAAAGAGAATCATGACACTGATGATGGTAAAGCCCAATTGTTTATGAACCGGAATATTCATCATCCCGGGTATCCCCTTGAAAAAAATATACAGCATATAGATTATTGCTATCAGATTTATAATCTGCAGGGTTTCATGCACCGATGCTATTACAGAAGCAAGAAAAACAGGGCTATAGGCAAAAGCAATGAGTGATATGCTTTCATCAAATGTACCGGAGCCCGTAAATCGGGGAGCCAGTGCTGTTATCAGATGACCACTGATGTAAATGGCAATAAGTGAACCAACAAAAGTGATGAGGAAGATTTGGTTCCAGTCGAATCCCAATTCTTCAAATTGTCTACCCATAAAGAAAGCACTTGCCAGGCTGCTAATAAATAACAGGGGAATGAGATAATATGTAAATACCTGTTTCCATGAATATTGATTTTGCTTTATTTCCAGCCATGCCTTATCGGGTTGACTGAACAGCATGCCCTGTATCTTGATTATATCGTTGATATTCAATGTTAAATTGTTAGTGTTGTTAAAAGCAAGTGTTTTTATTGAAGGGGCAAATGTACTATTATTAGCCGGTAATTGCATTTATTTTATTTGTCTGCACGTCTTGAATGTCCTGATTTGATCGTACCTTTACCCTTTAAATAATCTGCTTTATGAGTTGGGAATTTCATCTTAAGAATTTTGAGATGCACATGCAACTGGAAAAGTCTCTATCGGGCAATACCATAGAAGCTTACGCCCAGGATTTATCCCGGCTGACGCAATACCTGCTGTATAAAGGTTTGGACGCTGCACCTGAGGAGATTACCCGCGAAATGCTTATTGATTTTGTGCATTGGGTTGCCCAGCTGGGACTCTCAGCCCGTTCACAGGCAAGGCTGATATCAGGCATCAAAGCATTCTATAAATATCTCTTACTTGAAGATGTAGTAAAGAAAAGCCCTGCGTCATTTCTTACTGCTCCAAGACTTGGAAGGAAACTTCCCCAGGTCCTTAATGTTTCTGAAATAGATGCAATGATCAGTTCTATTGATTTAAGTACTCTCCAGGGTCAACGCAACAAAGCCATCATAGAAACCCTTTATGGGAGTGGATTAAGAGTATCGGAGGTTGTGGAGTTGAAAATTTCTAATGTATTCTTTCAGGAGGAATTCATTTCCGTTAGAGGGAAAGGCAATAAAGAAAGATTGGTACCGTTGGGTGGGTCTTGTGCCAAAGAACTCAACCTTTACATACATTATCACCGCAAACAACTTCCCGTTAAGAAAGGATTTGAAGATCATGTTTTTCTTAACAGGAATGGACGCAGTATTTCGAGAGTAATGATTTTTCTGGTGATTAAGGAACTCGCAGAAAAAGCCGGGATCCAAAAATCCATCAGTCCTCATACTCTCAGGCACAGCTTTGCTACCCATTTGGTGGAAGGCGGGGCCGATTTACGGGCTGTTCAGGATATGCTTGGGCATGAATCTATAACCACAACAGAGATATACACTCATCTTGACCGGGAATATCTGAAGGAAAATCTGGTGTCTTTTCATCCGCGGGGCAGATTTTCACCCATTTGAAGATTTTAGGTCACCAGTGATGTAAACATTTTGCTGAGCACCATTTGACCGCAACACCCTATGCCTGTGATTATGGAAGGGCGAGTAAGGTGTGTTTTAACAGGGTCATAATTAAATGTTTACCCTCAGTGCAAAACTTTGCTAAATATATAAATTATTTGTGGAGGCAGGCCATAAATTCATTAATTCTGTCTACTTTTGTATAACATCCTTCGTGTTCTCTAATATTACAAGTCAAATTCCATGAATTTTCTTTGGAACCTCAAATCGATAGCCTTACTTCTCTTTTTTGTCTCTTCATTTCCTGCTAAAGGGCAAACAGCTAATGACTCTTATAATCGTGGTGTACAGCTTATGGCGTCAGAACACTATGAAAAGGCCATTGAGCAATTTTCAGAAGCAGTGGAAATAGTGCCCTATTTCTTTGAAGCCTATTACGAACGCGGAAGGAGTTATCAGCATCTCAACGATCACACGAATGCCATTGTTGATTTTTCAAATGCCATAGTGCACAATAAAGAATTTGCAGAAGCCTTTTACAACAGGGCTCTTTCTCATGCCCTATTAGGTAAGACCGAACTGGCTCTGGCCGATTTTTCACAATCTCTTGTTTTAAACCCGGAAAATATTGATGCCCTGTTAAAGAGATCGGAGATATTTATACATAAAAGTAAAGCCAGTGAGGCTATCGAAGATCTCTCCAACGTTATTGCGTTGGGACATACCAATCCTAATGTTTACTTTAACCGGGGGAAGCTATTTTTGCAAAAAGAAAAGAATGACGAGGCATTTACCGATTTCTGCGCTGGTATCAGTACCGATTCCTTACATGGCCAGTTGCGCATGGAAAGAGCAATGATGTTAATTGAAAGAGATGAATACCAATTGGCGGCAATCGACCTGACTATTGCCATTGAGCAGGGGATTACCAGTCAGAATATGTATCAGCTTAGGGCTGATGCACTATTTTGTGCCGGGCATTATGCTGAGGCTATTGAAGACTATACCCGTTTGATCAATTCTTTCAGGCAGCGTAATGAAGAAACTCATTTCAACCGTGCCATGGCATATTTTCTCTTGGGTGAATATGAGCCTGCCATCAGAGATTTTACTCGTGTAATTGGACTCAACCGAAACAATGAAGAAGCATATATCTATAGGGCCGAAGCTTATTATAAATTAGGCAAAGGCTCTCAGGCACTGGTCGATTACCGGATTATCCTACGTATGAACCCCGCCAATGCAATGGCTTATAAAAAACGTGGTGTTATGCTTATTGATACCGGCAAATTTGTGGAAGCCCTTGAAGATTTTGGTCAGGTAATTAAACTACAACCTTCCGCTGAGATTTATTTTATGAGAGCCAGCCTCTATGCCCAGATTGATGATAAAAGAAGTGCCTGCGATGATCTTAGGCAGGCAGCATCAATGGGCCATAAAGAAGCACAAGAGAGGGTGGGAATGTATTGCTATTAATTAACAAGAGTCTCCATTGGGTTTTCAAAGAATGAAAACTTCACTTTATAATACGTATTACACTAAAGATACTATCCGGATCAATAGCTGTAAACTCTCCACCTAATATAATAGAGCGGTAGGGTATAGCCCGAAATAAGTGTTAATTTTTTATAGTCCTTTTTTTGCTTACTTATTTGTTCCGCTTTTTGTTCCATATGGTATGAAAAAAACCGCAACTACTTAATTATAAAGTAATTGCGGTTTTGCTTTGTCGGGGTGAGAAGACTCGAACTTCCGACCCCTTGCACCCCATGCAAGTGCGCTAGCCAACTGCGCCACACCCCGATTTTGCTCTGCAAAAGTAATGCTTTTTGATAAACTACAAAATATCTTTTTTAATATTTCATCTTTTTATTCCACTGCTGATACTTCCAGCATGGAAAGATTTTGATTTTGCCAGGTTTATTGTATTATAGAAGAAATATTGTTAGGAACTTCGTATTATACCTTGTGTATTATCAGTAAAAACACGTATTGATTGTTATTACTTCTTTGTATACTTTTGCTTCCTTAAAATGACGGAAATCGTCGATAAAACATTTTTGTAATCCGACAACAGGCCTTGTTGCCGTCCTTAAAGGAAATCTTAATATCTCCCCTATGAATAAAATTAAACTCTTGTCACTAACTCTTTTGGTTTTAGTAGTCACCTCTTCAAATGCCTTCAATCAACCAGCTGTAGGACAAAAAAATGCTAATCAACTTACATATCGAAAGTTTATGTATCAGCATATCCGCTGGGAAGCTGGTTTTTCGGTAGGTGCAGCCAATTCAATGACCGATATCGCTGCAAGCAAGACCCAAACGCAGGCTTCTATTACCGATGTCTATTTTCGCGGTTTAAGCCCTGCTTTATCTGTTTATTCACGTTACCGTTTTAGCAAGGCTTTTTCTTTGAGGGGAAATATTAATGCTTTGTTGCTCCGTGGAAACGACCGCTGGTCACCTAATTTAGAAATTGTTAGTCGTGGCAAATCATTTACCAACTCCATTTTTGAAACCAATCTATTGACGGAATTCTATTTGCCCAAAAATGAGTTGAGACCTAAATTAGACTTCAATTCAAATTTGCTTGATCTTTTTGTTTTTGCTGGAATATCAGCATTTTATCATTCCCCTAAAGTAGATGGACCCATCATTGACGATTTTGATGCTGATCTGCTAGAACGAGAAAATGCCTATAATAATATCCAAATGGCAATACCTTTGGGAGTAGGACTGCAATGGACAATGGCACAGCGCTGGGTATTGGGTTTGGATGTGAACTTTCGCTATACCTTTTTTGATTATCTCGATGGTTTCAGAAGACCTTACAGCAACAGAAATGATTATTTCTTTACTTCCAATGTTAGTTTTGGATACATCATTGGTTCAAGAAGATCGGGGAAAGCAAAAATAAACACAGAGGCACCTCATGTTTTCGGACCAAATGATAAATAGACCTGAGAAGTAAGGTCCTGAAGTCATTCCTGTCTGTTTTATTCACACGCTCTTGCTTTCCAGATCAGATCGCCTGTCCCATTGTCGAGTGCCAGCTTACGTGCTAAAACAAAAAAATAGTCGGACAGGCGGTTTATATATCTAATGATGATGGGCGCAATCGCCTCTTTTTCTGCTAAGGCAATAATAATTCTCTCTGCCCTGCGGCAAATACAACGGGCTACATGAGCATGCGATACCGTTACGTGCCCCCCAGGCAAAATGAAATGATGCAGGGGCGGTAACTCAAGGTTCATCTTATCCATTTCTTTTTCCAGTAGATGAATGTCTTTTTCTCGCAGACAGGGTAGTTTTTTGCCCAATTCTTTATCTTCATTGGCCAGCAAGGATTCTGCGATAAACAAATTTTCCTGAATCTGTAGCAGGATATCTTTATATTGTGCCTTAATTGGCTGGTCTCTTATAAGACCAACAAAAGCATTGAGCTCGTCTATGGTTCCATAGGCTTCTATGCGCATGTGGTATTTGGGAACTCGTGTGCCACCAATGAGAGAGGTTTCACCCTTGTCACCGGTTTTGGTGTATATCTTTTTCGTTTGCATGAGTTTTTAAGATTATCAGGCCAGGGAGGGAATGGAGACTTTCTTTGGGTTTGGATTCATGGAATCGGAAGCAATGTTACCATCTAATAAACGGATAATTCGATGGGCATGCAGGGCAATATCCTCTTCGTGAGTAACAAGGATAATGGTGTTCCCGGCTTTATGGATCTCTTCAAACAACCCCATGATTTCTATAGAGGTTTTGGAATCCAAGTTTCCGGTAGGCTCATCCGCAAGGATAATGGAGGGTTTATTTACCAATGCTCTTGCCACTGCCACTCTTTGTCTTTGTCCCCCCGAAAGTTCATTGGGTTTGTGGTCTACGCGGTCACTCAATCTAACTTGCTCAAGCACTTCAAGAGCACGTTGTTCTCTGTTTATTTTGCTTATTCCCGAGTAAATCAGTGGTAAGGCAACATTATCGAGTGCCGTTGAACGGGGCAGCAGGTTAAAGGTCTGGAATACAAACCCGATTTCTTTATTTCTAATTTCTGCCAGTTGGTTGTCTATCATCTTGCTCACATCCTGACCATTAAGAAAATAGCTTCCAGAGGTGGGGCTGTCAAGGCAACCCAATATGTTCATTAGGGTAGATTTGCCTGAGCCCGATGGGCCCATCAGGGCGACATATTCATTTTTGAAAATCGAAACAGAGACACTTCTCAATGCTTTTACTATTTCGGAGCCTACTTTATAATGCTTGGCCAGGGCATCGATTTTAATGAGAGGATCTTGCATAAGAGTTTTGGTTATATGATTTAGAGCCGTATTGCTCGCCTAAGATTCTGTTTAGAATTTTATGTAAAAATTTTCTTTACTTAATGCAGGATTAAAAAATACCATGCCCATATTAAAGAAATCAATGGTAACTTGTACCCGTGGATCTTTCTCTATTTTCTTCCACGCCTCATACATGGAGGTTGACCATCTGATATCATCAAGTACTAAAACGCCATGTTTTGGGATATGTTTAATCAAAAGGTCGAAATACTTTAACAAAGCTTCCCCTTTATGGTTTCCATCAATGTATACCAGTTCATACTGCTTTCCCTGTTTCAACAAGTGTGGCAGGATTTGATCGAATGTGCCCTTGTGCAAATGAATGTTGGTGCGTTCCAGCTTTTCAAAGGTAGATAGAGCCAGGGCTGCAATCACTTCTACACCTTCTATAGTGTCGATGGTAGCATCTTTATTGGCCAGGCTCATATAGGAGGTGGTAATGCCTAAACTGGTTCCCAACTCCAGTGCACTTTTAATAGTAAAGTGCTTTATCAGACGAAATAAAAGACGGCTGTACTTTGGTTTTTGGAGAGAGGTTTTTGCAATGGCTTTTACTTGTGTTTGTTTATGAACTTGGCCGGGTTTTGTCCCCCTTCGGTTTCCTGCACCCGGATCCTGGTAAATCAACCTTGTGGTGTCTCTCCTGTAAATTTCTCTAATGCTTTCAATTTGCCCAAAAAGCTCATGTTCATCATTTGTATTCAGACAGTCCTTTATAAAATCATACAGAAACGGGCTATGAATCCCGTGAAGATTTTTTGCTTTCCAATACCATTTGATATAGGACTTTAAGAGTTTGGCCGAATTCATTATTTGTTAAGTGAAAGTGATGGGTTATTATAAAATTTCCTCCTGGGATGCAAATGTAATTTTTTGTTTTCTATAATTTGCCAGTCTGTCCTATTAAACACATATTAACCATCATTGGCAGGAGTTTATGAAGTTTGATGGAATATGGCTGAAAAATACTCCCATGAAAGCGCATTAAAATCGATAAAGGTTTAATAATTTTTATTAATTTGCAAATATTTTTCACTGAGAGGGTTTACTGTATATTAGTTGATGTAAAACACATTTAATTACAGGGATATTCCATGATTTACAAGGAAAGAGAGAAATAGTTGTTTAATAAATAATTAAAATTCCGCGAAATGGGAAAAAAAGTATTTGGATTTATGCTGGTTTTTGCTTTACTGACATCTGCTTTGCAGGCCCAGGTAACAGATACCATTCGAATCGGTCAGCAAAGGGTAATGAAAGCTGAACAATTTTATAATGAGGGGATTAATTTGTTTAAGAATAATAAACTTGCTGAGTCACTGCAAAAGTTTAACGATGCCATTATTGAACGCCCCGATTTTTACCAGGCTATCTATAACAGAGGAGTGGTAAAAGCCCGCATGGAAAATTACCACAGTGCCATAGAGGATTACAGCAGGGTAATACGGGCAACTCCTGATTTTGCCATGGCCCTTTTTGCCAGAGGACGCGCCCGACAGGCCTTATCATTGGATGATGATGCCATAAACGATTATACCCTAGCCATTAATCAAAACAAAAAGATGTACCTCGCCTATTACTACCGAGGCGTTGTGTATCTTGAGCAAAAATTATTTGACCAGGCCATTGAAGATTTTACCTCCGCTCTAAGCATCAGAGCCGATTTTGCCTATGCCTATAATGACAGGGGTAGCGCTCACCGGCTCAACGGAAACAAACAAGCTGCAATGGCAGATTATCAACAAGCCGTTTTTTTCGATAATTCCATGCATTTTGCCTTCAACAATCTGGGCAGTCTGTTGATGGATATAGGGAAAAATGAAGAGGCTATTGAATTTTTTACTACTGCCATCAGAATATCTCAAGGAAATATCCAGGCTCTTTCCAACAGAGCCATTGCATATCATAACACGGGCAGATTACAGGAGGCACTCACTGATATCAACGAGGTGATTGAAACAGATGCTGATGATTTTGAAGCATATACCATCCGAGGCAATATTAAATACAGCCAACAGGATTATCCAGGGGCATTAGCCGATCATAACAAGGCGCTTGAGTTGAATCCATCTTATGCGGAAGCTTTCCTAAACCGCGGAATTGCCAAAGAAATGCTTCGCGATGCCGATGGTGCCGCAAAAGACTGGGAAAAGGCATGGGAATTAGGTCTTTTGCGTGCCAAAGAATACATTGAACCATAGTGTTTTAGAACCCCAGTTAAATGAGTAATTGAATAAGTATAAATAGCACTACCATGAATGAATTAGCATATAATATAAAACCCCAAAGTAGCTTCCACCATTCAGGATTATCATTAGTGACCTTGTCACGATGGTTATCTTTTCTTCTGATGCTTTTGCTCTTGATAAGTCCACAGCTGATCTTTTCTCAAAATAAAGAATTTACCCGCTCCAATTTTCCTGACGACTCACGTGGATTAAGGCAAGCCAAAAAGAATCTTGAAGAAGCGGATGAACTGTATCAACAAGGGTGGGGGAATTATGAAAAGGCTCTGGAATATTATTTAAAAGCTCATGCTTTTAATCCCCAAAATGCCATGTTGAATATGCGCATTGGCGAGTGCTACCTGTATACACCCTATAAAGAGCGTGCGGTTTCTTTTCTTGAAAAAGCCATATCGCTCAATGTGGAAACCGTTGACGTGTATTACTTATTGGGAGTAGCCTACCAGCAGAATTATGAGTTTGATAAGGCTATCGAGCAATTCAACTTTTACCGGCAATCTTTGACTCCACAAGAGGCAATTCAAGAGCGCAGCCGTATTGAAAGAAGACTTGCTGAATGCCAAAACGCTAAGACGATGATCAACGATCCGGTAAGGGTATTTATCGATAATTTAGGTGATAAAATAAATACTGAATTTGATGATTATAGTCCTGTTTTATCTCCCGATGGTGGTACCATTTATTTTACCAGTCGCAGGCCCCTGGGTAAAAATCCCAAACAAGACCGGGTAGATCATAAGTACTTTGAGAATGTTTTCTATTCCCGCAATATTGATAATCAATGGGTAAATGCGCAACCCATCCCCGGAAAGGTAAATACCAAAACTCATGAAGCTACTGCCGGCATCTCTCCCGACGGTCGAACACTATTTGTGTATCGAGGTGACAAGGGAGGCGATTTATTCGAAAGCCGCATTAAACAGGACAAATGGGGTAAACCACGAAAACTCCCCCGCGGATTGACTTCTAAAGGTAGCCAGGAAACCAGTATCGTCTTTAGTTCTGACGGTCGCAGAGTATATTTTATCAGCGACAGATCAGAAGGCTTTGGAGGAAAGGATATCTGGACAGCCAGCAGAGATGATCGTGGCCGTTGGAGCGAACCTATCAATATGGGTGGTGGCATAAACACCCCTTATGATGAAGAAAGTGTGTTCCTCGCCAATGATAATGTAACCTTATACTTTAGTTCTCAAGGCCATAATTCCATGGGGGGGTTTGATATCTTCAAAACGGAACTCCGCAATGGCAGGTGGTTGCAGCCCGTTAATATTGGGTATCCCATCAATACACCCGATGATGATTTGTTTTTTGTTCTCGCTCCCCAAGGTGATTTGGCTTATTATTCTTCTATGAAAACCGATGGATTGGGGGGCAGTGACATATATGCCGTTACTTTTCTTGGCCCCGAAAAGCAACCCGAGTTTCCCGTTAAACAGCATTTAATAGCCAGTGTGGCCAGGCCTCTGGAACACAACTTAATGGAACAGGAAGTGGAAGTGGTCAGCATCCCTATGACGATTTTGAAAGGTCGCATTCTTGATGATAAAGAAAATACACTCTTAGCGGCTACTCTTGAATTGTATGATAATGAAACAGAGGAGTTACTGGCGCAGTTCAGTTCTAATTCTGAAACAGGAGAATATGTAATTTCTTTACCCGGGGGCAAAAACTATGGTATTGCCGTAAAGGCGGATGATTATTTATTTCATAGTGAAAACATAAATATCAGCGAAGCCATTGTATCACGAGAAATCATCAATGACATCCGGCTCAAGAAGGTAGAGGTTGGTGAATCTATTGTATTGAACAACATTTTCTTCGATACCGGTGCTGCTACCTTACGCCCCGAATCTTACATGGAGCTGGGTGTTCTTTATCGTCTGATGACTGAAAACCCATCCTTAAAGATCGAGATCTCTGGCCATACCGATAATGTGGGATCTGC
>JBEPXC010000046.1:0-19376 GCA_041642035.1 Sphingobacteriia bacterium | reverse complement strand
CACCGGAAACCTAATCATTATGGTGTCGACGTTTTTGTTGTTGGTGGTTTTCATACAGGTGGTGCTGATGCATCTTAAGAACCATAACCTGTTAACGACCGAAATGACCCGAAAAACCATGCTTGAGGGTGAGATAGCCAGTCTTGAATTGCGACCCGGCGCCTATTATTCAGGACAGAATTTTATTGCTCACGATCATGATTATACCACCGATATGGATGTTTTTGGAGATGGTGGTCTGTATCATTACATCAACAGATGTGCTACCGGTGTGGGTAACCGATCTCTGGCTTCGTGGCTATCGGAGGAGTTTCCCCTGCAACAAATACTGCAGCGCCAATCGGCCATACAGGAAATTGCCCAAAAAAAACAATGGAGTGAAGAACTCAGAGTAGATTTATTCGGGCGCCGTATTGAAGATTATAAGCGTGAACATCTGCCCGAAATACGCAAAACAATCCCTACTCCAACCCATATAAAGAGCTGGATTATTATCTCTTACACCCTGCTTGCTCTTTCTTTAGCTGGAATTATTTTTGCCGGATTTAATGCTTCCCTTATCCTACTGCCTGTATTTGTTAACAGCTTTATCAATTACAGGATGGGTAAATTTACCAATACTATACGTACACAGCTTGAGGGCAGAGAAAGAACCCTGAACGATTACCATCGGATATTGACTTCTTTCGAAAGCCAGACCTTTTCTTCGACTTATATAAAAAACATGCAGCAGGAGCTAAAGCTCGACGAGGTAAACGCAACAAAGTCAATAGCCAAATTACAGAATCTCAGCAAAAAACTCGATTACTCCCTTAGCATGATCGTTGGGGCTGTATTGAATCTGTTTTTTTTGTGGGATGTTATGCTATGCAGAAGAATTGCCTTATGGTTTGATCAGTATGCACCCAAAACAACGCAATGGTTTGATGTTGCGGGCCGTCTGGAGGCATTAATAAGTCTGGCCAATCTACAGAACAATCATCCCCAATGGCAGTACCCACATTTTGTAGATGATGGATTTCACCTGAGAGGAAAGAATCTTGGCCATCCTCTGATTGCCCAATCGGAGCGGGTAAGCAACGACTTCATTCTTGAAGGAAATACACTGATAAATATTATTACAGGCTCCAATATGGCAGGAAAGAGCACTTTCCTGCGTACCATTGGGGTGAATATAATCCTTGCCAAAGCCGGGGCTGTAGTGTGTGCCCAGGATTTTCACCTGAGTCACTTCAGAATTATGACCTATCTCACCATTACCGACTCACTGGCCGAAAATACATCAACTTTTTATCGCGAAATTAAGCGATTGAAAAAAATATTGGATAGTGCCCGTCAGGACAACAATGTTTTGCTGCTGCTCGATGAACTTCTGCGAGGCACCAATTCTGCCGATAAGGCCAAAGGAAGTATGGCCATTACCCGCGAGCTAATATCGCATAAGGTTCCTGCCATTATAGCTACTCACAACCTGGAATTGGCGGATATGAAAAGTCGGTTTCCCAACGATATTGAAAATTATTATTTCGACATTATCATTGATGAGCAGAATAAAATGCGATTCGACTATAAAATAAAACACGGAATTTGTGACACCTTCAATGCATCTTTGTTGCTCAAGGAAATAGGAATTGATATAAGTGCGGATTAACCCTTAGACTTTTTTCATAAAAACAACGTTTCATTTATAGTCACTCTTAATGCCTTTGCTTATACCTGCTCAGTTGAGGCATCATGACGTAAATCTGCAGGCAGTTATGACTTCATAACCCTATTACTAACTTTAAAGACCCCTATATATGGACAAAGAATTATTAACCAGCATTATGCAGGTAAAAGAATATCCTTGTATTTCCATCATCATGCCTACTCATCGCAAGATTCCTGAAAAACATCAAAACGCCATTCGACTTAAAAACCTCCTTAAGCAGGCCAGCGACACCCTGGGAAAGGAACTTGGGAAAAGAGAGTCTGCAGAGCTTATCGACAAGATGAACGATCTTGCAGCAAGCATAGATACCAGCAGAACCCAGGATGGATTAGCCTTATTTGTCAGCCACAGCAAAGCAGAGGTGGTTCACATTCCGTTTGTGGTTCATGAACGGGTTGTCATAGACCATTCCTTCTCTACCCGCGAGCTCATTATGGGCGTAAACCGTGGCACCACTTATTACATCCTCGATTTAAGCCTTCACAAGGCCCGCTTACTATCCTGTTACAGAGATCAGGCACACGAAATTACCCTCAATGGCTTTCCTTTGCACAGTGATTTTTCCATGCTAGAACTAAATCCTACTGATTTTACCCGTGAAAAAGAAAAACAAATCAAGGAATTTTTCAATAAGGTAGATAAAATATTTGTTCAACACTATACAAGTAAAAACATCAGATTAATTCTTGCAGGTGTGCAGAAAAACCTGGCTTTGTACCGGGAGGTGACCGATCACGAAGATATGATTATCGGACACCTGGAAGGAAATTATGAATCAGAATCGGTACATGACATCGGTAAAAAAGCCTGGGAAGTGGTTCGGGAGAAGAGCAGGAAAGAACGGCACAGCGCATTAAATGAACTACAAAGAGCAGTGAGCACACATAAGGTTGCTGCGGGTATTACTGAAGCCTGGCGTGTGGCACACGAAGGTCGTGTAAGCACCCTGATTTGTGAAGAGGATTATCATACCACAGCAGCCCTGGACTCTCCAAACACCCTTGTGCTGGACACCAGCGCATTACCGGCAGAGAAAGTAATCCCCGATGCCGTAGGTCAGTTGGCTGAGATGGTAATCACTAAAGGAGGCAAGGTAATATTTGTAGATAATGGTACCTTGGGCAACTTTTATAAAATAGCAGCCATATTAAGGTATTAATGATTGCTCTATTGCCTTAAAAAAGAGCATTGAATAATCCTTGTCTGATACAAAAGGTAAAGCCCGCCAACCTTAAGGTTGGCGGGCTTTTTTGCTGACAATAAAGTGTCAAAACTACTGTTGAGACAGCTCAATTCTTTAAGCGTTAACAAATTCCAGGTCATTATCTTTAACCTGAACGACCACTGAAGATTCACGCATTATTCTACCGGCGAGGATTTCTTTAGAAAGTTGGTTGAGAACATGTTTTTGTATGGCTCTCTTTAAAGGTCTTGCTCCATATTGCGGATCGAACCCGGCCTTTGCAAGCCAAAGCAAGGCAGCTTCTGAGGTTTGCAGTTTTATTCCATTTTCGGATAATGTGGCTGCAAGTTTTTCCATTTGAATAGTAACGATATCACTTACCTCGTCAAAGGTCAGGGGTTTAAACATTATAATCTCATCCAGGCGGTTAAGAAATTCGGGCCGGATGGTTTTCTTAAGGAGAGCGCTTAGTTGGGTGCGCGTTGTTTCCAGTATTTCATCCTGATTGGAGGCATCCATGGTATCAAAGTTTTCCTGAATGATACCAGAGCCAATATTGGAGGTCATAATGATAATGGTATTTTTAAAGTCGGCTGTACGTCCCTTATTGTCGGTAAGCCTGCCTTCATCCAACACCTGCAACAGGATATTGAAAACATCGGAATGGGCTTTTTCAATCTCATCAAGCAGCACTACGGAATAGGGTTTTCTTCTTACGGCTTCGGTAAGCTGGCCGCTTTCTTCATAGCCTACATATCCCGGAGGAGCACCAATAAGTCGGCTTACGGTATGTCTTTCCTGGTACTCCGACATATCAATACGTATCATGGCTGTCTCGTCGTTAAACAGAAACTCGGCCAGTGCCCGGGCCAATTCTGTTTTACCTACCCCTGTGGTGCCTAAAAAGATAAATGAGCCTATGGGGCGTTTTTGGTCCTGCAAGCCGGCCCTGCTTCTTCGTATGGCATCAGAAACCGCTTCTATGGCTTCCTGCTGCCCTACTACTCTTTTATGAAGCTGATCTTCCAGGTGGAGCAACTTTTCTCTTTCACTCTGCAGCATGCGGCTGACAGGAATGCCTGTCCAGCGCGATACTATATCGGCTATGTCTTCGGCAATGATTTCTTCCTTTATCATAGCATTGCCTGATTGCATTTCATGAAGTTTTTGATTAAAGACTTCCAGCTTTTCTTCTGCTGCTTTCATATGCCCATAGCGAATTTCGGCCACTTTGCCAAAGTCACCGTTTCGCTCGGCCTGCTCAGCTTCGAGCTTCAACTGCTCAATGTCTTTTTTGCTGGACTGAATTCCTTGTACCACTTCTTTTTCGCTCTCCCACCGGCTCTTCAGTCGATTCTTTTCCTCGTATAGGTTAGCCAGCTGTTCATTTAATTCTCTGAGCTTTATTTCATCCTTTTCGCGTTTGATGGCTTCTTTTTCTATTTCCAGTTGCCTGATTTTTCTTTCGGCCTCATCGAGCTCTTCAGGCACAGAGTTCATTTCCAGACGAAGCTTGGAGGCTGCTTCATCAATCAGGTCAATGGCTTTATCGGGTAGAAAGCGTTCGGTGATGTATCGTTGCGAAAGATCAACCGCCGCCACAATGGCCTCATCACGGATTCTTACCTGATGGTGGGTTTCATAGCGCTCTTTAAGACCTCGCAAAATAGATATGGAATCGGTGCGGTCGGGTTCATCCACCATAACGGTTTGAAAGCGTCTTTCCAGAGCCTTATCTTTCTCAAAATAACGCTGATATTCCTTCAGCGTAGTTGCACCTATGGCTCTCAATTCGCCCCGGGCCAGTGCAGGTTTAAGGATATTGGCGGCATCCATGGCTCCTTCTCCACTGCCTCCGGCACCCACAAGGGTATGAATCTCGTCGATAAACAATACAACCTCTCCATCAGAATTAATCACCTCCTTGATTACTGCCTTAAGGCGTTCTTCAAATTCGCCTTTGTATTTGGCACCGGCAATCAGAGACCCCATGTCAAGACTGAAAATCCGTTTTGTTTTTAGATTTTCGGGCACATCACCATTAATGATGCGGTGAGCAAGGCCTTCTGCTATGGCTGTTTTTCCTACTCCGGGTTCTCCAATTAAAATGGGATTATTTTTTGTGCGCCGCGAGAGGATCTGAAGGATACGTCGAATCTCTTCATCACGTCCTATCACCGGATCCAGTTTACCCGTTACGGCAGCATTGTTAAGATCAAGGGCATATTTACCCAATGCATTAAAAGTCTCTTCGGCAGTTTGTGTATTTACCTTGCTGCCTTTTCTTAAATCCAGAATAGCCTGCATGAGATCTCTTTCATTGAGTCCGCTATCTTTCATAATACGCGAGGTATCATCATTCCTTTTAAGCAATGCCAGCAACAGGTGCTCAACACTTATAAAATCATCCCCCTGCTCTTTTAGCTGCTTAAGGGCATCCTGAAGCACCTGGTTGGTGCTTTGCGCCAGGTATATATTCCCGCCACTAACGCGGGGGTAAGATTCGAGCACTTTATCGAGAACCAGTTTGAAGTTTTGGACGTTTACATTACACTTTTTCAGTAAATAAGGCGCTACATTTTCATCAACGGTAAGAATTCCCTTCAGCAAATGAGCGGTTTCAACTGCCTGATGCTGATAGCCCGCAGCTATTTCCTGAGCTTTCTGAAGTGCTTCCTGCGATTTTAAGGTAAAATTATCTGTTGTCATATACTTTAGTTTTAGCTTGAGTCGATTTGAGAGAAATATTTGGATTACAACGCTCTAGTTAATAACAAAATATAAACCATTCAAGTAAGCAGGAGATTTTGAGTCAGAATGACACTTTCGTCTTTTTGGAAATGCCATTTTTGCAGTTTTTGAGAAAAGCAAAAATTAATGGCCCGTCAAAGAGATACTTTTCGTATTATTGCTTTTTTTTCTTCAGGAAAATGGAAAGGTCTAAAAGTAAGACCTTGGCTGAAAACCTCAAGTAAAAACGCTTATGAGGTTTACCATTAAATCTTAGGATATTATTCATTATTTAAACTTTAATTTAGCTTGCTTATGTTGAGTAAAATACAATTACACTGGCAAATTTTTATCGCCCTCATCCTGGCAATTGTTTTTGGAATTTTGCTTCCGGATTATGTGGGTTACGTGACCTGGATGGGAGATGTATTTCTCAGGACGTTGCGAATGATTATCATTCCACTCATTTTTGCGTCAATAGTCTCGGGGGTAACCGGCTTAGGCAGCAGTGAGAATTTAGGACGAATGAGTTTGAAGACCATTTCCTATTACATGTTTACCAGTTTATTTGCCATTGTAACCGGTCTTATCATGGTAAACCTTATCCGACCGGGGGTAGGAGCAGATTTGGGTTTGAGCCAGGAGGTAATGCAGCTGGATGCAACCACAGACAGTTTTGGGCAAACGCTGATCAATATTATTCCCACCAACATTATCGATGCCATGGCTACGGGTGATTTACCGGCTATCATTTTCTTTGCTATTTTCTTTGGCTTTTTTACCACAAAGGTGAATAAAAGATATAGTACACCCATCATTGATTTTTTTAATGCAGTGTTTGAAGTAATGATGAGCATTACCATGTTTGTGATTAAGTTTACGCCATTGGGGGTATTTGCCATTGTTGCAGGGCTTATAGCAGAGCAATCGGGTAATTTGCTTTCTGTATTTGGTAGACTGGGCATATACATGTTAACGGTACTTGGTGCGTTAGCCATCCATGCTCTAATTACCTTGCCCCTGATTCTGAGGTTGCTGGGGCGTTCCAACCCTGTAAAGCATGCAAGGAACATGTCGGTACCCTTGCTTACTGCTTTTTCTACCTCCAGCAGCAGTGCTACCCTGCCTTTGACCATGGAAGCGGTAGAGTTTAAAAGCGGAGTTTCCAATAAGACCACCAGTTTTGTGTTACCCCTGGGAGCTACTATTAATATGGACGGAACTGCCCTCTATCAGTGTGTAGCCGTGTTGTTTATTGCCCAGGCCTACGGGATTGAGTTAGGTATACTACAGCAGTTTATTATCGTTATAACTGCTTTGTTGGCATCCATTGGGGCGGCCGGTATCCCCATGGCCGGGCTGGTGATTATGACCATAATACTTACGGCGGTCGGACTTCCGCTGGAAGGAATTGGGTTGATCCTGGCAGTAGACCGTATACTGGATATGTTCAGGACCGCCGTGAATGTATGGAGCGATACCTGCGGAGCTGTAGTGATCGCAAAAAGTGAAGGTGAAAAGTTAAATGTTTAGCAGAGGTAAAAGATAACCTGAAAACAAGAAAGGCTGTCCATCAGGACAGCCTTTCTTGTTTTAAAATCAGATTAAATTCTTAATCAAAAGTAGAAACACCTACGTAAGTCTCTGCTGCATCAGTAATGTTATAATTTATGGTTAGTATTTCACCCGTAGCACCATCATAGGTACCAGTACCGCTAACAGTTGCTGTACCATCGACAGCATTAACGGTTTGAGAAGGGATAGTAATAACCGAACCGTTTACTTCACCGTTAACAATTACCCCGGCATACCATAGTTCATTAAAGCGAAGGGAATTGTATTCAGCACCCTTGGTTACAATAACAGGATATGGTGAATAGGTTGTACCATCATCATCCTGGTCTATAACCTGGTAGGTTCCCAATAGTTCATCTACCTGAACGTAAACATTTCTGTCAACAGACTGGTCTGCAACAGCATAGGTAAAAACATAATGATTTACTTCGTTGGCGTTCCATGCTGGCACAGCGGTCCAAACTACATCTTCAATATCAGCGCCATCTACAGAAACCTCTGCCATGGGATCGAAATCAGTTCCTAAATCTATTGTTGCATCACCCGGTACAGAAAGAATTACTTCGTCTTCTTGGCAGGAGGTGAAAACGAAGGCACTGAAAAGCAGCACTGCTGCAAACTTCATCCAATTTTTCATAATATACATTTTAATAAATAATTAATTGTTGTTTTTATTGCTCTACAAAATTAGCAATTATTTTTATCAATGGCTTTTATATGTATTTTAAAAAAATCCTACCTTTGTATTTGGTACATACTATAAATTAAAAACAACCCAACTATGAAAAAGATTTTCGGAATACTATTTTTAACAAGTGTTTTCTTTATAACTTCTTGCGGTGGAGGCTCACAAAAGGCCGCCGAAGAAGAAACACAAGACTCCATACTCATTATAGAAGAGGAGGTTACACCCGTTGCTCCGGCACCTGGTGCACCCGTTCCGGTCACTCCCACACCGGATAACCTTAGCGAAGAGCCTCAAGCGCCTTCCAGAAGAGGTGATACCACCACAACAGACACTAAAGAAGAACAGGTAGCCCCTACACGTCGTGGTGAAACTGAAGAAACAAAAGAAGAAGAAGAAGAACAAAAAGCTCCTACCAGAAGGGGAAGCAAATAATCCATTCTATATTATAAATTAAAAGGTTGTTTCTTTTTACAGAAGCAACCTTTTTTTTGTGCAATATTTTGTTTTTACTAATAAAATTAAGTATTTTATTTACATATTTTATCAGCAATAAAGTTCTCAAGTTTCTCCTTTGTAATGGGTTTTGATATGAGTCCATCAAAACCGGCCTTTGCATAATCGTTAAAGAAATCCTGAGGATTGTGGGCGGTAATGGCAATAATAACTACATCCCTTTTCTTTGCTGCAAAATTATTACGGATATATCGTGTAGTTTCCAACCCATTGCGGATGGGCATTTCTATATCCATAAGAATGAGATCATACTCGTTATGGCTCAATTTCTCGATGGCTTCGTCTCCATTGGATGCTTGATCAGATGTATAGCCCATGCCGCGCAATATAATGCCGGTATGCAACCTGTTGGTATAAAAATCATCTACGATCAGTACATTCATTTTATCTTTCCTTAAGAGAAGTAAATTTAGCTTATTTTATAATTGGTTAGCCAAAATTGGCTTAAATCAGTAAAACCCTTAAAAAAGCCCTCCTAAAATGCCGTAATACTACTGTTTTATTACCACTTGACACTGATTAATTTTACCAAACATTAAACACTTCATCAATCGTCAATTCAAAAGTAAGGTTTATTAAAATATAACGCTATGGAAAATTCTTACGAAAATTATCAGATGAGAGTTAATCAAATCAATCCTGCTATCTTCAGACTTAAGTTGATTAAGACTGATCCTCACAAAAGTGAGAATATAGTTTTCGAAACCATCGCATCAACCATTCCATCTACTCGGGAGCTTATCGGTTATTACAAACAAATCATAATATTAGCTTAATCCGTACAAAATTATTTATCAACAATTTGGAGACAGGTTTTTTCACCGATAACAGGAAGCGATATGGATGTAAAAGAGAAATCAAACCGAAAAGCCCACCTGAGCATTTTAGAGCAGGTACTTAATACCTTTCTGAGTATTGACAAAAAAATTCTGGAACTCCACAAGTGTTCCTCGAATGATTTTCTTTCCTTAAATAAAACTCTTAGGCAAAACCATCAGAAAGCCAGTTATATTACTGATCATGTAACTATAGCCTTTAATAAAATTGGGCCCCAGGGTAACCTCAAAAATCTTGAACACCTGAGATCCAGTTTTTTGAATCTGCGACAAGATATTCTTTCCTTTGAAAGCGAGATTAATTTAAACCTGGACGTGCTGGAGAGAATGCAATCCAATTTTAGCCTGATGTTTGTCCCCATTAACAACTTTAGGCAGAACCTTACCTCTCTCAAATTATTACTTTCCAACATTAAACTTACCAATAACCTTTATGACAGAGGATTGAAAAACTTCTCCGATACCGAAGCCCTCCGTATTGATGCCATAATAAGCAAGGTAAAGGAGAATTGTCCAGTATTTGAAGAGAATATTTATGTCATTCAAAATCATCTGAAAACACTCTATCAGGATCTGGGGCAATTGAAGGAATTAATATTTAGTGACATACTGAAAACCCTGGAAGTCCTGCAAAGTGATTTTGACATCATCGAAAAACACACCAAAGAAACACTTGATCAACAAATTGCTGTGGATAAAATTGCTCAAAACTGCAAAAGCAGCGTAGGTAGTATCATTACCAACCTGCAGTATCATGATATCATCAGGCAAAAGATGGAGCATATACAGCAAACCCACAAGCTGATTATTGACGAAATACATGAAAGCAAGGAACCCAATGATCCTTCACCGTTGAATGCTTCCAACCCCTTCTTTTTGCAAATACCTCAGATCATTGAAATTCAAACAGCTCAGCTGTTGCATACCAACAAAGATTACCAGAATGCCATAGATCATATCAGTAAAAAAATGATCGAGATTGGCCAGGACATGACTGCCATTGCCCGTATATATAAAAACCTTAGTATAGTAGAATTCAAAGGGCGTAGCATATCTAAAAAGAATACCAGCAACTTGTTTGAGAAGTTAATCTCAGACAAAAAAGAAAGCATTGAAAAATTTAAGCTTTTATCTGACGATGTTACCCTTATTCAACAAACAGTTTATAATCTGTTTGACAAATTCAGAGACCTTGAAATGATTGAAAATTCAATAGAACAATCCATCATCGACAAAATAAGCTTTGGCAATCTGTTGTTGAGTGAAGAAAAAGAAACCGCCTCTCAGGCACAGCAAATTCTAAAATTATATGCAGACAATCATTTCGAGAAACGTAAAATTAGAACGCTATTTGAAAACACACAGGCTCAACTCAAGGACTTCATTAAGGCTAATACATCCTGTGTCTTTGACAGAAAAGGAATAGAAAGAGTAAATGAGAATCTGAATTTAGCTAATCATAATTTCAATGCATTAATGCAGAACATCATTTTTTTGGAGAATATTCAGCAGGATGTAATTCAAAAGAGCCAGGAAGTAGATGCCGCCAGCAAACAAGTAGTAAGCCAGGTGCAATACTATGAGTTCTTTGAGAAAACCCTTGACCAGCTTATTGCAAGCTTCGAATCCATCAATACCCTTATTAAGAAAAATCAGGGTCATATTTACTTTGATAAAACAGAACGCAAAAAGGGCCTGGAACAAATCGAAAAATACTACACCATGAAATCGGAAAGAATTATTCATAACAAGAGTCTCATCAATACAGACCATAATGATGATACTCAGGATTTGTTTGACGATTCTGAAGTCAAAGATAACAATCATGAAGGTAATGATGTAGAATTCTTCTAATGCTTTATTTGGTAGTAGCCCAATAGGAATTCTTCACATAAACCAGGTCTTCTTTAAATTCTCCAGATCTATTGTTCACAGCAACCCTCATATCACCCACTAAACCTAAAAAGATGCAAACCTTTACCTTTAAATCAGATATAAGCGAAGACAGCACGGAAAAAAAGATAACGCTGGTTTTTACAGGAAATCTAACCTTGCAAAATGCCGAAGAAATAAAAAACACCCTGGAAGGCCAAAAGGGCGATTTTAATCATGTAGAGCTTACCGCCAGAGAGGTTTCAGGTATCGATGTTTCTTTTTTACAAATCCTTGAATCGTATTGTAATACCCATCAGGCGAAGGGTAGAAACGTAAGAATTCTAATGGATTTGCCCTATGATTTAAAAACATTACTTGCCAATGCAGGTATTGCATATCCTTTAAAATAATTTTAATTGCTGTTAACTGCGAGCTAAGACCCCGCAGTGATATATAAAAAAACAATCAACACACCCATGGAAAAGCACATTTTGATAGTTGACGATTCTGAAAGCATCAGAGAGGTTGTAATCTTCACACTCGAAAATGCGGGATACACGGTATCGTCGGCTGTAGATGGACAAGATGCCCTTAAACACCTTAACGGGCAGCATCTGGATATGATTCTCACAGACCTTCACATGCCCAATATGGATGGAATAGGCCTTATCAAAGAGGTTCGCAAACTGGACAAATACAAATACATCCCCATCCTGTATCTAACTACCGAATCGCAACAAAGTATCAAAAACGAAGCCCGACAGGCTGGTGCTACAGGATGGATTATTAAACCCTTTATGCCCGAGAAACTTATAGCAGCAATAGGTAAAATAATAAAATAACCAGCATACACCGGATGCATTCATTGCCAAAAACCCAAGTAACAAGAAAGATGGTTTAAAAGTAAAAAAAACATGGAAAAAACAATTGTAATAGTTGACGATTCTGAAAGCATCAGGGAAGTAGTAGGTTTTACACTGATAAATGCAGGTCATAAAGTTCTTTCGGCTGTTGACGGGCAGGATGCCCTGAGGTATTTCAATGGTGATAAAATAGATCTCGTGGTAACGGATTTGCACATGCCGGTGATGGATGGGATTTCTTTAATCAGGGAAATCAGAAATAAGGAAGATTACAAATTTGTACCCATTCTTTTTCTTACCACCGAATCGCAACAAACCAAAAAGATGGAAGCCAAAGATGCCGGTGCCACCGGTTGGATCGTAAAACCTTTCGTTCCTGAAAAACTACTCGCAGCAATCAGTAAAGTCGTAAGATAATGGAGCAATTTAAAAAGAAATTCCTGGAAGAAGCCAACGATCTGATCAATAGTTTGGAAAGCGTATTGCTACAACTGGAAGAAAAACCCAATGATAAAGGAATTATTGAGGAAGTTTTCAGGGTCATGCATTCACTTAAGGGCGGGAGCTCCATGTTTGGCTTTGATAAAATGGATGCCTTTACCCATGAACTGGAAACAGTATATGATCTCATCCGCAACGACTCCCTTGATGTTTCAAGGGAAATACTCGATGTTACCCTTGCCTCTGTTGACCATCTGAAAGTCTTGCTCGAAAACAGCGAATCCTTAAGTGGGGCCCATGAAAAGAACCATCTCTTATTGCTCTCACGCATTCACAAGGTGGCAAACTTAAAAGACACACAAGAGCAAAAAAACACCCCAGTATCTGAAGAATCAGAAGTTGGCAAGTCTAAGACTCCAGAGGGTAATTACGCAGATTTTGAAGCTGTACCCACCTACTTTATTAGGGTAAAACCTCATGCCGATATTTTCAGAAATGGATCCAACCCTCTCTTACTCATAGACGAGCTCCATACCCTGGGGCATTGCAAAGCTTTCATAAAAAGAAACAACTTACCCCTTATAACCGAACTAGATCCCGAGAAAAGCTATCTCAGCTGGGAAGTATTTCTTGCCACGGATAATTCGGTGGACGCCATAAAAGATGTTTTCATTTTTGTTGATGATGTATGTGATGTATCCATCACCAAAGTTGCTGATGAAAATTTATTGGCCAAAACATCCTTTATTCAGAGCCTGGATGAGTTTATGCAATCAGAAAAGGAAACTCAGGTCACACAACTGGAGGAATTTGTCGCATCAGTAATGTTAAAGCAGGCCAGCCAAGAGGATGATATAACAATAATAAAAGCTGATGAAGCAGGTCCTTTAAAAAAGCTAAGCATCAGCAATATAAGAGTTTCATCCGAAAAACTGGACGATCTGATGAACCTGGTGAGTGAACTGGTGACTATGCAAGCCAGCCTGAGCCTTTTTGCAGAAAACCAACATCTCCCTGAGCTCACCAATATAGCTGAAAACATTGAAAAAATATCAAGACAGCTTCGCGACAATACCTTTGATATTTGTCTCATACCCATTGAAACCATAATGATACGCTTCAAGCGACTGGTTAGGGATCTGTCTAACGAGCTGGAAAAGGAAATACAGTTTATTGCCGAAGGTACCGAAACCGAACTCGACAAAAGCATCATTGACGGCCTTACGGAACCCCTGATGCATATTTTCAGAAACGCCATTGATCATGGTATAGAAAGCACCCAAGAAAGGCTGGCAAAAGGCAAACCCAGACAAGGAAAAATTGTTCTCAAAGCTTATTATTCAGGCACCAATGTATACATACAGGTAAAAGATGATGGCAAAGGTATTGATGTGGAGAAAATCAGGCAAAAAGCAATTGCGCGTGGATTTATTGCACCCGAAGCCAATCTTTCCTACAAAGAGCTGCTCAATCTTGTATTCCTGCCGGGCTTCTCGACAGCGGCCAAAGTTACCGAAGTATCGGGAAGAGGTGTTGGTTTGGATGTAGTAGTTAAAAAAATTACCGACATAAGGGGCGATGTAGAGATTGAATCGCAACTGGGTGTAGGCACTACCTTTACCATAAAACTCCCCCTTACCCTATCCATTATCGATGGCTTGTTGGTTAAAATTAACCATACCAATTTCGTGATTCCTCTCTCTTATGTAGACAAATGCTTTGAAATCACGAACGAAAAACTTGAAAAGTCTTTTAATAACAAAATGATACTCGACGGAAACCTGGTCCCCTTGGTAAACCTTAGGAAAGAGTTTGACATTACAGATAATCGTCCTGAATTACAGCAAATTATACAGGTTAATCATGATGAGGTCAAAATAGGTTTATCCGTAGATATGGTTTTGGGTGAGTATCAGGCTGTACTAAAGCCATTGGGTCGTATGTTCAAAGACCTTGAAATCATTTCCGGAGCAACCATTCTTGGTGATGGCACTATTGCACTGGTACTTGACCCGGGTAAAATCATCAACACATTTGACAGGGAAACGCTTATGAAAAGGGAGCAATTGTACAAAAACCTTGGCAAAAAGGAAATGGTTGAATAGCCCATTCAATCGATAGTAAGTTTTAAATAATTATAATTTTAATTCTAATCAAAATGAGTGAAACTAAAACTGGTGGTAACCTGACATCATATCTATCTTTTCAGCTTGGAAATGAAATGTTTGCTGCCGACGTGAGTAAAGTACTTGAAATTTTGGAAATGCGCCCTGTAACTAAAGTACCCCGTTCCCCATCTTATATGAGAGGTGTTATTAACCTCAGGGGAAGTGTCTTACCCGTATTGGATACCCGTATAAAATTTGGTATGGAAATCAAAGAAGATACGGTAGATACATGTATTGTCGTACTTAACGTGCTGATGGAAGGCGAACCTCTTACCCTGGGTGCATTGGTAGACTCAGTAGAAGAGGTATTGGAACTGACAGAGGCCGATATCGAAGCCCCACCTACCATCGGCAGCAAATTTAATCCAGAATACCTGCATGGCATGGTAAAGATGGATGACAATTTTATCATGGTTCTCAATGTTGACAAGGTCTTTTCTACCGATGAACTGGTCATGGTTGCAGAAACAGCAACAGAAAAAGCCTAAGACTTGAACCTACAATATTGTAGAGTTGTAAAAATTAAAAAGATCTACAAATTAAAATTTAATGTATGATTTAAATGAGACTAAAATATTGGAGGTTAATATGAGATTTAAAGATTTAAAAACAGGAACCAAAATACTTAGCGGTTTTTTGCTGGTAGTAATGATTGCCGTTATCATTGGGGTTATCGGCCTTTTGGGATTGCGCAATGTAAATAATGCAGCACATACGGTTTCCGATGTTCGTATGCCCAGTATTCAATATCTGGGAGAGATGGAAGGAAATCTAGAAAGAGTGCAGGCCGGGTACAAACAGTTGCTCGACAATCAGCTTTCGCGCACTGACAGAGAGGCAATCCTTGCAGATATCGCCAATTCCAGGGCTATTTATATCAAGGCCAATGAATTGTTCGCCCCGCTGGATCAAACGGAGGAAGAAGAAAGAATTTACCAGCAATTGTTGAAGGAAATTGGGGAATGGCGAAACATCAATGTCCAGCAGGTTGACCGTTTGCATAATGATCTACTGGCAACGGATTTGCTTAACCCTATGCAGGTTAACCGTGATTTGGAACAGTTTATGAAAGACCACTACGCCCTACAGGTGCAAACGGTTAATGCCATCCGATCAATGCGTGCCTTTGATGGAGGTGACGATGCAACGCGTTGTAACTTCGGGCAATGGCTACCCGATTTCCACACGAATAATGCCGAAATCAATCGTAACATGCGCGATATGATGACTCATCACGATACTTTTCATGCAGCCGTACACCGCATCAAACAACTCATTCAGCAGGGTAACCGTGATGCTGCTTACCGGCATTACGAAGAAGTAATGATACCTGCAGCAGAAAATGTATTCAACTATTTTGCCATTATTAATCGTGAGGCACAGCAAGCTGTAGATGCTTATGAGCAAATGAGCCATGTTATTGCAACAGTTTCAAATCCTGCTCATATAGCAACCATGGCAAACTTCAATCGGTTGCAGCAAATTAATGTTGTCGAAGCTGAAAAAGCCGTACAGTCGGGAGATAGTGCCAGTAGTGCCAGCAATACACTGATGCTTGCAGGTATCCTTATTGGAGTCGTTATTGCTCTGATCCTGGGATTTACTATTACCCGTATGATAACCAGTGGTGTAAACAAGGGGGTTGCCATTGCTGGGACTATTGCCGATGGAAATTTAACCATCAATGTGGATACAAACTTACTGGATCAGAAAGATGAAATAGGCCAGCTTGCCAATGCCATGCAACGCATGGTAGAGAAATTGCGCGATGTAATTGGCAGTGTGGTAACAGGTTCGGACAATATCGCATCGGCCAGCCAACAAATGTCTTCTACAGCACAGGAAATGAGCCAGGGTAGTACCGAGCAGGCATCATCAGCAGAGGAGGTTAGCTCATCGATGGAACAAATGGCAGCTAATATTCAACAAAACACCGATAATGCCCGCGAAACAGAAAAAATGGCCCGTCAGGCAGAAATGGGTATTGTAGATAGCAGCAAAGCCTCAGAGCAGGCCATGGTGGCCATGCGCGATATCGCAGAAAAAATTGGTATTATCGGTGAGATATCACGGCAAACCAACATCCTGGCTCTCAATGCAGCAGTAGAAGCTGCCCGTGCAGGTGAGCATGGACGCGGTTTTGCTGTAGTAGCAGCCGAAGTAAGAAAGCTTGCAGAAAGATCTCAGGTGGCTGCAGCCGAAATAGACAAGCTCTCCAAATTTGGTGTACAGATTTCGGAAGAAGCAGGTCAAAAACTTGCTCTCATTGTGCCTGAAATACAAAAAACGGCTAATCTGGTCCAGGAAATTGCTGCAGCAAGTATTGAGCAAAACTCTGGCGCCGACCAGGTAAATTCTGCCATACAGCAACTCAACCAGGTAACTCAGCAAAATGCTGCTGCCAGTGAAGAAATGGCAACAAGCAGTGAAGAGTTGGCCAGCCAGGCTGATCAATTGCTCGAAATAGTTTCGTATTTCAGATTGGACACGGGTACCCACAAAAAAAGCAACCTGAATGAAAGGAAGACGATGGCTGCACCTACTGCTTCCTTCAATCAGAAAATTACGACTAAGAACCCGGTAAGAACATCTTCTGTTAAGTCACAGGGCAATGGAGTAAAACCCTCCAATGGTGGTATAAAGCTCGACCTGGGAAATGCAAAAGATGATGAATATGAAAGGTTTTAGTTCTTTCTTTATTACTATTTCTGCACTTTTTGCCTTTTATCTAATGGCAAATGTAGAACAAGTAGTAAAAGTTACTAGTAACTAAACCATGGTGCGTTTACGTTAATATTATGGCAGATGTATTGCTGG
Source organism: Sphingobacteriia bacterium (assembly GCA_041642035.1). GTDB lineage: Bacteria > Bacteroidota > Bacteroidia > Bacteroidales > UBA7960 > SKVR01. The sequence continues at coordinate 1,976 of JBEPXC010000046.1, read as the reverse complement.
GCATAGAGGTTAACCCCCCTGGATGTGTCGTAGTAGTAAAACTGCAACCGTTTATTTAATTATTATATTGAATTATTGCAAAGATTAATAATTAACAGAGACTATGAAATTTAAAGATATAAAAATCGGAACTCGCCTAAATATTGTTGTAGGAGGTTTTTTGATTGTGGCATTTACCTTTTTTGGCATCTATGTCAACAATATGATGCAAAGACAAATTCTTGAAAATACGGATGAACGAATGACCGAACAGGTGAATGACCTGGTAAAGGTTATTGATGTGGAGCTGTCGGCCAACCAGGAAAATATAGAGTTATCTCTGCACCTGGCACGCAATTATTTTGAAAGGCAAGGTGAATTAATAGAGGTAGCGGAAGAGTATATTCCATATAATGCTACCCACCAGATTACAGGTGCTGCATCCAGTATCCAGGTGAATCAGTGGCTGCTCAATGGGAAGCAAATACAAAACCAATCTGAAATAGTCGATGCTATTCATAAGATGGGAGTTCCAACTGCAACCATTTTCCAAAAAATACCCCAGGGATATTTGCGTATTTCCACTAATGTTATGGATGGAGGGCGAAGGGCCACTGGCACTTTTATTCCTGCAGATGCACCGGTAGCCCGTGCCATTGAAAACGGGCAAACTTATACCGGGCGCGCCTGGGTAGTCAATGATTGGTATCTTACTGCCTATGAACCCATCAGGATTGACGGGGAAATAAAAGGGATGTTATATGTGGGTATGCCCGAAAAAAATCTCGAACAAATCAAGCAATTATTCAACAATAAAGTGTTTTTTGATACAGGATACCCCTATATTGTAGATGCTGAGGGAAATTTGGTGGTTCATCCCAGCAGTGAAGGAACCAATATCAGCAATGAGGCGTTTTTTCAAACCCAACTTGACAACCGTACCGGGCAGGTAGTTCGAAGTGAGTATGTATGGCAAGGAGATGAAAAAATCCAATACTTCCGCTACTATGAGCCTATTGACAGTTTTGTATCAACAAGTTTCTACTCCTCTGAAATGAACGCACTGTTATGGCAATTACGTATCGCCATTTTTGTAGTTACTATTATTAGCATCGGGCTGGTATTACTGGTACTGCGCATTGTGGTTTTATCTGTAGTACGTCCCCTGGCTAAGGGAGTCCAAATTGCGGAAACCGTTGCACAGGGTAATCTTACACTCAGTATTGACAAGTCGTTGGTAGACCAAAAAGATGAAATTGGACAGTTGGCCAAAGCAATGCAGAGTATGGTTGAAAAACTACGCGACGTAATAGGAAGTGTGGTTTCTGGTTCGGACAATATAGCCTCTGCCAGCCAGCAGATGTCTTCCACCGCCCAGGAAATGAGCCAGGGAAGTACAGAGCAGGCATCATCAGCTGAAGAGGTAAGTTCATCAATGGAACAGATGGCTGCTAATATTCAACAAAATACAGATAATGCCCGCGAAACAGAAAAGATGTCCCGTCAGGCAGAAATGGGAATTGCAGACAGCAGCAAAGCCTCAGAACAGGCTATGGTAGCTATGCGCGATATCGCAGAAAAAATTGGCATTATCGGCGAAATATCACGCCAAACCAACATCCTGGCTCTCAATGCTGCAGTAGAAGCTGCCCGAGCCGGTGAACATGGGAAAGGGTTTGCTGTTGTGGCAGCCGAAGTTCGCAAATTGGCTGAGCGCTCACAGGTAGCCGCTGCCGAAATAGATAAACTCTCCAAATTTGGCGTACAGATTTCGGAGGAAGCAGGGCAAAAACTTGCTGCAATCGTGCCTGAAATAAAAAAAACAGCGAACCTGGTTCAGGAGATTGCGGCAGCAAGTGTAGAGCAAAACTCAGGTGCCGATCAGGTGAACTCTGCCATACAACAGCTAAACCAGATTACACAGCAAAATGCAGCCGCCAGCGAAGAAATGGCAACCAGCAGTGAAGAGCTGGCAAGCCAAGCTGATCAATTACTTG
>JBEPXC010000045.1:0-19536 GCA_041642035.1 Sphingobacteriia bacterium | reverse complement strand
GGTTATTTAATCCATCTAAAGGAACAACAAAATTTCCCTGTGCATTCTCAATCTTATTAAAGTTGATAGAAATAGGATTGGTGCGGTTATAAATGTTGAAGATTGAAAAATTCAGGCTGTGCTGGTATCGATGAGAAGGTTTTCCGAAAATCCAGCTCAGCGACATGTCCATGCGGTGATAGTCGGGGAGGCGATGGTTGTTCTTTTTGCCGTAAAGGGGCACTACCGTCTGGTTGAGCTGGTAAAAACCTGTTGGAGTGGTTATGGCAGAGCCGGTATGATACATCCAGTTGGCCGAAAGTTCAATTCTATCGCTCAGGGTCCAGGCCAGGAAAAAGGAGATGTCGTGGGGACGATCGTAGAAAGCCGGATATTTCTCATTTCCGTTGATACCCTCGAATTGGTTAAAAACCCTGGACCAGGTATAATTTACCCAACCGGTAATTCGACCCATACTTTTATTGAGAGACAACTCCAGCCCATAGGCGTGGCTTTCACCAAACCTTAGTTCCCCTTCAATGAGTGGATTCAGCAGGAGTTTTGCATGCTCAGTATATTCAATCTGGTTGTACATTTGCTTTACGTAGGTTTCTGCCGACCACGCCAGTCCTTTTTCCTGAAGAATTCCTGCAATGCCGGCTGTAAACTGGCTTGCCCGTTGGGGTTTAATATTCCTGCTTCCCGGCATCCAGATTTCAAAAGATGAGAAGGGGCTGATGGAATTGGTCAATAGATGCAGATTCTGTTGATAGTTACCCCAGCTGAAGCGCAGGGATGAGCGATCATTCAAACGGTATCGGGCACTAAAACGCAGTTCGGGGATCAGGTAGCGCTGAATAGTCTCACCATTCTGAAAAACAAGTGTATCCGTGGGCAAATAGTCCTGGTCAAATGAAAAGACATAGGCTGGTCCACGGTTTATCCACAGAGGTAAGCGGATCCCGGCATTCCAGGCCCATTTTTCGTTGATACGCTTTTCGCGGTTGAAATAAATTGCTGTTTCGGAGGCCTTGCCTACCGATACCCCGGGGATAAAGGATTCTAAGTTTTGATTGGCAAGATCAATGTTGCCGGGATTGATATCGTGAGTGGTGTGGGCGAAACCAAATTTGTAGGTTAAGTCGGGATTGATAAACCAGGAAAGGTCATATTTCAGTCCTATATCTGCAATTCCTGATTTCCAGGTAGGGCCATTGCCGGTAAAGAGGGTATAGTTGTAATCGCTGGTGTAGAGTGTAGTATTAGCAAACAGCTTATTGTTGAAGATATGATTCCACCGGATGGTTGAGGTGATGTTCTTCCAGGCCAGACCATCCTTTTCATTACCATTAGGAGTTGTATAATTGTCTACACCACTAAAAACAGAAAGAAAGACCCTGTTCCTGTCGTTGATTTTCCAGTTGACCTTAGTGGAGAAATCCTGGATGTAAAAATTACTGTTTGGAGCATTCCGCTGGTAAATCCATTGAAAATTGGACCTTCGGAAGGAGGTAAAAAATGATGACTTATCCTTTACAAGGGGGCTTTCAACAGAAAGACGGTACATCAGAGGGTTCAGCACACCTTCCATGTTGAAATTCACCATATTGCCATCTCGTGTTTGCACGTCAATAAGACTGGAAAGCCTGCCAGCTTTTTCGATGGGGATATCTGCCTTGTAAATATTTATGCTCTTAGCTACTTCGGGAATGATTACCGAATAAAAGCCAAACAAATGTGCCGGATTGTAAACCGGTGCTTCATCAATAAGGATCAAATTTTGATCTTTATTTCCTCCTCTTACAAAAAAGAATGCTGAGCCATCGCTGTGGGTCTGGAATCCGGGTAGGGTTTGCAAACCTTTTATCAGTCCGCTTTCGCCTGCAAATTCGGGCAGTTTTTCCATGCTACGCGGATTCACCAATAGGTGTCCGCTTTGGCTCTTTTCCAGGTTTTCCAGGTTTAGATTTCGCTCTACCGTAATTTCTGCCAATATCCTGTTATTGGTTTCCAGCCCGATATTTACATTCATATCCTGGTCTAGTGAGAGAGATACAATTCGTAGTGTATAGCCAACAAAACGAAAGTGCAACTCATACTCTCCGGGAAGCAAGCTGAGAGAGAAAAAACCGTATGCATTGCTGATGGTACCCTGCTGGCTGTTTTTCTCAAATATGGTTGCACCGGGGAGAGTTTCCTTGCTGGCCATATCACGAATGTGACCACTTATTGTAAAGCGTTTTTCCTGTACCGCTTTTGGTTTTGCTTTTTTGAGGACAATTTGATTCCTCACAATGGCATATTCCAGTTGATAGTGTAAGCAAAGGGTTTGGAGCACGTTCTCAAGCGACTCCTCTGTTGCCTGGATGGAAATAGTAGGGTTGGAGTTAACCAGCCTGCTGTTGTAAGAAAAATGTATGCCCGATCGGGTGGTAATTTCTTTCAGCACCTCATCAAGGGATGCATTGTTGACAGAAAGCGTAATCCTGGTTTGAAGCAAAGCATCCTGCGAATGGAGCACTGAGCTGAAAAGCAAAACTGAAAGGAAGCAAATAAACCTGGCCATAGAAGCTTGAAAAAACAGTTTAGTATTCATTAGTCACATCCCTCACCTGTTGCCATCAGTGTGCCGTTTGAACGGACATACCTTAGGTTGAAGGTTTCGCCGATAATATTTAACACATCTTCAAGCTGTTTATCCCGGAAGGTCGCTGTGAGGGTGCAGTTTTCAAGCTTAGCCTCCCTGAGACCGATTTCGGTGCCATAGGTGTTGGCTATGACGGTAAACACTTCTTTCAGGCTGGTATTCTCGAAGATCAGCTCCCTTGTTTTCCAGGAGATGGTATTGGGGGCAATGTTATTTTGCTTTACCAGGGTATCGCGTATTTGGTGATATATGCCTGTCTGGCCTGCTTCTAGTATAAGCTCCGGGATATCAGGAGCCACTATAGCCACCCGACCGGCGAGAACTGATACCTCTATGGCCGATTCATTATTGATGGATTTGATGTTGAATGAAGTACCTAATACCCTTACTTCGATATCCTGTACTTCAACTACGAATTCCTTTTGCGGGTTGGTAGTTACTTCAAAAAAGGCTTCACCTTTAAGAGATATACGTCGTTCATTGGCAGCAAATCTTACCGGATATTCGATTACTGAGCCCTTGTTAACGGTTATTACCGATCCATCCTGCAATTCAACAGCGGTTGGCTTAAGTTCTGCCTGTAAAGTCTCCTGACGCATAAAGGTATGGAAGTAAATGGAGTAAAACCCGATAATGAGTAAGAGAATAACTGCTGCCATTTTAAGTATTCCTGAGGTAGAAAAGGAAGGATATAAAGGACGTATTTTGGGTGTATTTTGACCTTTGAGGGTTTGAGATTCAATTTTTTTCCAGGCAGATTGCTGATTGAAGGATTTTCCTGCGGTAGAAGCCAACATCCAGCTTCTTTTGATTTCTATAAACAGTTGGCGTTTTTCCGGGTCCGATTTTACCAGGTTTTCAAGCAATTCAACCTCCTGCGGACTGGTATTGCCTGCCAGATATCCAGCCACCAGGCTTTCGAAATCGGTATGTAGGTTTAAATCGCTCATTGTATTTCTTTATTATACACCTGAAATTTGTTTTACCCTTAGGTCAAAATGCTTTTTTTAGTAATTATTTATCAGTTCACATGGGTAAAATAAATAAGCAACAAGATCATCCAGGTATCCTTTAGTTCATGTCTTAATATCTTTAGCGCTTTGGTCATTTGAGCTTCAACGGTTTTTTGAGAGATGCCCAGCTTGTCGGCTACCGCTTTATATTTCATGTCTTCAAAACGGCACAGCATGAATATTTCACGGCACTTTTCAGGGAGTTTGTCAAGTGCCTGGGCCACCTGATCTTCCAGATCGGCCAGTTGGATTTTGTCATGGTCTGCAACGGGTATTTCAAGCTCAAGTTCCACATCCAGGTAATGGCTGCGAAATTTCTTATGATCTCGTATATGGTTCAGGCAACGGTTTTTTACTGAGGTAAACAAATAACTTTTTATGGCTTTTTGAGGATCTATTTCTTTGCGTTGCTCCCAAAGGTTTATGAAAACCTGTTGGACAATGTCCTCTGCGCTATCGTCATCGTAAAGATAACCGGCTGCAAAGCGGCATAAAGGCTGGTAAAACAGCTCAAAAACATCCCGGAATGCCTTAGAATCAAATGAAGTATGTTGGTTTTGGGTGGTCAAGCCATGGTTATTTTGGTGGATTGTTGAAGGGGCAAAGTAAGTGATTTTTTATTTCTTTTGGATAAAAAAAACAACATAAACACACAAAATGGGATGAAAATCTTCTGCTATGAACCCTGCAAATCACTATAGGCGAATAAGCGAAAGAAATAATATTGATATTTCTTATTTTATACAGGATCAACTTTTAATTTTTAGCTATTTTTACCTCAGATAATATGGGTAGGTTTTGAAATACAGAACAGGCCTGTTTTGCGAACACTGCAAGGCAAAAAAGGTATAAACTAAAATGGTATGATGATGAAAAAATTGATGAGTTTAATAGGTATGGTTCTGCTAGGGGCGGTATTGGTAACAAGTTGCGCAGGACAGGCCAGCGAGAAGGAAAAGGACGCGCAAAAGCTTGCGGAACTCGCCTGCGAGATGCGCCTGATGGCCCTGGATTTGGATGAAGGTGACTTTGAAGGCTTAGCAGCTTTTACACAAAAAATGGCAGAATATTCAGAACTGGCCCAGTCAATAGAATCAAAATATGGCATTACAGAAGACGATCAGGAGTTTGAATCTATGATACGTGAAGCCCTAAAAGAAACTCCCTGTGGTGATGTTGATCTTGATGATTTGTTTGATTTCTTTTGAGAATCCAGCTTTAACGATACTTACACCATAAGAAAGCCTGTTGATTTTATCAACGGGCTTTTTTATGGGTATAGTCTAAAAAAAAAGAGCATCCGATGAAGATGCCCTCTTTTCTAATAATTAAGTATTTGCTTAAGCAGTTGTGAAAGCAGTCATACCACCTTTAGCTGCTTGTTTTTCGCGGGCAACAGCCTGTGCTGCGGCAAGGCGTGCAATAGGAACGCGGTAGGGTGAACAGCTAACATAGTCCATACCAACTGTGTGGCAGAATTCTACGGAGCTTGGTTCTCCACCGTGCTCACCGCAGATACCAATTTTAAGGTTTTTGCGACCCTTACGTCCTTTTTCAATACCCATTTTCACCAATTGGCCAACACCTTCCTGATCTAATACCTGGAATGGGTCATGCTTCAGCAAGCCTTTTTCGAGGTAAATGGGGAGGAAAGAACCAATATCGTCACGAGAGTAACCGAAGGTCATCTGGGTAAGGTCATTGGTACCAAAGGAGAAGAATTCTGCACTCTCGGCGATTTTATCGGCAATGAGTGTAGCTCTTGGGATCTCAATCATTGTACCTACCAGGTGATCGATAGAGTCACCATATTCAGCAAAAACTTTTGCAATGGTATCACGAACGATCTGCTCTTGCATTTTCATTTCTTCATAAGTTCCTGTAAGAGGAATCATGATCTCTGGCAATGCCTTAATACCTTTTTTCTTCAGGTTAAGAGCTGCCTCAATGATAGCACGTGCCTGCATTTCGGTAACCTCGGGATAGGTATTACCTAAACGACATCCCCGGTGGCCCAACATTGGGTTTACTTCATGAAGAGAATCAACTTTTGCTTTCACGTCAGCGGCAGAGATTCCCATTTCTTTTGCCATCTCGGCCTGATTTTCGGGCTCGTGAGGTAGGAATTCATGCAAAGGTGGGTCAAGCAAACGAACCGTTACAGGCAGATCATGCATGGCTTCGAAGATGCCTTCAAAGTCTTCACGCTGAATAGGAAGAAGTTTTTCCAGTGCCTTGCGACGACCGGTTTCATCATTGGCAAGAATCATCTCGCGCATGGCTTTAATGCGTGCTCCTTCAAAAAACATATGCTCAGTGCGGCAAAGGCCAATACCTTTTGCACCGAAAGCACGGGCAACGGTAGAGTCTTTAGGAGTATCGGCATTGGTTCTAACGCTCATACGGGTGTGCTTTTCGGCCAGTTCAAGCAAAGACGCAAAGTCGCCACTCACTTCAGGATCAACGGTAATAATTTTACCTGCATATACCAAGCCTGTAGTTCCGTTAAGAGAGATGAAGTCACCTTCATTATATACCTTACCATCAATGGTGAGGGTACGATCTTTATAACTTACTTTTGCAGTGCCGACACCGGAGATACAGCATTTACCCATACCACGTGCTACAACGGCAGCATGTGAGGTCATACCACCTCTTGCAGTGAGAATACCTTCAGCAGCATCCATACCACTAAGGTCTTCGGGAGAAGTTTCTACACGTACAAGAATAACTTTTTTGCCTTGAGCAGCCCACTCAGCAGCTTCATCAGCAAAGAAAACGATCTGACCGGTAGCAGCACCCGGAGATGCGGGAAGTCCTTTAGCGATAACTTTTGCTTTAGATTCTTCAACGGTATCAAAAACAGGGTGAAGTAATTCATCGAGTTTATAAGCTTCAACACGCAGCAAAGCCTCTTCTTCAGTAATCATACCTTCGCGAAGCATATCCATGGCAATTTTTACCATAGCAGCACCGGTACGTTTACCTGAGCGGGTTTGAAGCATCCAGAAACGACCTTCCTGAATAGTAAATTCAATATCCTGCATATCACGATAGTGATTCTCGAGTTTCTTTTGATTGTCGTGCAGTTCTTTGTATAATTCAGGAAAAAGTTCTTCCAGGGAAGGATAATTAGATTTGCGTTCTTCTTCGCTAATTCCCTGAAGTTTTGCCCAACGAAGTGAACCTTCTTTGGTTATTTGGCGTGGTGTACGAATACCGGCCACAACATCTTCGCCCTGTGCATTAACAAGATATTCACCATTGAAAAGGTTTTCACCTGTACCTGCATCACGAGAGAAAGCAACACCAGTAGCAGATGTATCGCCCATGTTACCATATACCATGGCCTGAACATTTACTGCTGTTCCCCATTCCGCGGGAATATTATGCATTTTACGGTAGTATGTGGCGCGTGGGGTGTTCCATGATTCAAAAACAGCCAGAACAGAACCCCAGAGTTGCTCCCATGGATCTTCAGGGAAATCTTTTCCGGTTTGAACTTTCACTGCTTTTTTGAAACGTACTACCAGTTCTTTTAAATCGTCTGTTGAAAGATCCTGATCTGTAGCGGCACCTTTTTCTTCTTTCAGGTGGTCCATGATTTCATCAAAAGGATCTTCGTCTTCTTTATTTTCAGGTTTCATGCCCATTACTACGTCACCATACATTTGTACAAATCGGCGATAGGAATCCCATACAAAACGCTCATTCCCTGATTTCCTGATCAATCCTTCGAGGGTTTGAACATTTAAACCCAGATTGAGAACTGTATCCATCATACCTGGCATAGAAGCGCGGGCACCTGAACGAACAGAAAGCAAAAGTGGGTTTTCTTTGTCACCAAAGCCAGCATTCATTTCTTTTTCAACCTTTGCTATATTTTCAGCTACTTCAGCTTTGATAGCTTCAATGGTTTTTTCACGTCCTATTTCGTTATACAACGAACATACTTCGGTGGTGATAGTGACTCCGGGAGGAACCGGTACACCAATATTAACCATTTCTGCAAGGTTTGCACCTTTACCACCCAGCAAGTTGCGCATCGTGGAATCTCCATCGGCTTTTTTGCCTCCAAAAAAATAAACCTTCTTGTTTTTTTCCATTGCTAATCTAATTTGGTCTGTCATCAATTGAATTAAAAATTTGTTATAATCCTTTTTTTCTTAGGTGTATAATTATTAAGTTCATCGAAAATCAATCGTAATTAATTGATCATCAAATTATTATACCTCATATTGCTCCAAAAGAAGTACAAATTTACGCTTTTTTCGGCTTTAAATGGTATGAGGATTCTAAATTTGTACTTTTTTGGAGATTATTCGTGCGTGAAATTAGACGACTAAAGCCCTAACGGGTGATATAACAAATTCAGAGTTAGCGCATTTGATAGGGGTGTTTTATAGTGTATACCCTAAATCCTATGAAACAGACATCTTAATTAATAAAATCCATGTACTTTTGTGGGTTTAAAAAACGAAATCTTCAATTATTTATGTCTAAAGAAAAACCTTCCATACCCAAAGGAACCCGCGATTTTTCTCCGGAAGAAATTGCCCGTAGAAACTATATTTTTAATACCGTAAGAAAGGTATATGAATTGCACGGCTTTAAACCCATCGAAACACCCGCCATGGAGAATCTGTCGACCTTAATGGGCAAGTATGGAGAAGAAGGAGACCGGCTGATTTTTCGTATTGTTAATTCAGGAGATTTCCTTTCAAAAGCAAACGATGCAGATTTGATGGCAAAGGATTCCCTAAAGGTTAGTGGGCAGATATGCGAAAAGGCACTGCGTTATGATCTTACCGTACCCTTTGCCCGATATGTTGTTCAGCACCAGAATGAGATTAACTTTCCGTTTAAACGTTATCAGATACAACCTGTATGGCGTGCCGACAGGCCACAAAAAGGAAGATATCGTGAATTTTTTCAGTGCGATGCCGATATAATAGGTAGTGATTCACTGTTCAATGAATTTGAGTTGATACAAATCATTGATAAGGTTTTTAATGCTCTTGGTGTAAGTATTACGGTTAAACTAAACAATCGCAAAATACTGGCAGGCATAGCTGATTACATAGGTTACCCTGATAAGATTATCGATATTACGACTGCTATTGATAAGCTGGATAAGATAGGACTCGAAAAAGTAAACCAGGAACTCATGGAACGTGGCTTATCGGAGAAAGCCATTGATGCTTTGCAGCCGGTATTGCAGATAGGAGGAGATCATAAAGAGAAACTTTCGAGCCTAAGAGAGGTTCTTTCTTCCTCGGCTACTGGAATGAAAGGAATTCAGGAAATCGAAGAGGTATTTGACTGGCTTGAAAATGCACCCGTAGCATGTACAACCGAATTGGATCTTACCCTGGCCCGTGGGCTTAACTATTATACAGGAGCTATTATCGAGGTAAAAGCCAATGATGCCGTTATGGGAAGTATTTGTGGTGGTGGTCGTTATGATGATCTTACCGGTATCTTTGGATTGCAGGGCATGTCGGGCGTAGGAGTTTCCTTTGGTGCCGATCGTATTTACGATGTTATGCTTGACCTGAATCTTTTCCCCGAAAATGTACTTACTTTTAGTAAAATACTTCTTGTAAATTTCGGTCCTGAAGAGCAAAAATATGCTCAGAAAGTGTTAATCAAACTCAGAGACAACAACATCAAATGTGAGATGTATCCCGATGCGACCAAGATGAAAAAACAAATGCAATATGCAGATAAAAATAATATTCCATTTGTTTTGGTTATTGGTGAGAATGAAATGCAAACCGGATTGCTGTCGTTAAAGAATATGAAAACCGGAGAACAAAACTCTCTGCAAATAGATCAAATCATTACTCATCTCTGTCAAAACTAAATTTTAAACCATTACCCTCAATGTCAAAACACACAATTAATGCCAGCTGGTTAGATTTTAATGACCTGCGGGAAATCTTTCACTCCCGAAAAACTATAGAGTTGTCTACAGAAAGTAAACGACTTATTACCGATTGCAGGGATTATCTCGATAGCAAAATCGCTACACAATCTGCACCCATATATGGAGTAACAACTGGTTTTGGATCTCTATGCAACCATAGCATTTCTGCCACCGATCTTGGCCAACTTCAGAAAAATCTGGTGATGTCGCATGCGTGTGGAATGGGGGATAAAGTACCGGATGAAATAGTAAGGATAATGCTTTTTCTTAAAATACAGTCCTTATCGTATGGAAAATCCGGTATTCAGTTGTCTACAATTGAAAGGTTGATAGATTTTTACAAAAACAACATTCTACCTGTTGTATATACGCAGGGTTCTTTGGGTGCTTCAGGTGATTTAGCCCCTCTGGCACACCTCAGTTTGCCTTTACTGGGCATGGGGGAGGTGGTATACGAGAATACTATAGTACCTACCGCAAAGGTATATGATAAATTGGGCTGGGAACCCATTGAACTTGCTTCAAAAGAAGGCCTTGCTCTTTTGAATGGCACACAGTTTATGGGAGCATATGGGGTTTTTATATTGCTCAGGGCAATGGAGTTACAGAAATGGGCTGATGTAATAGGAGCTTTGTCGCTGGATGCTTTTGATGGAAGGATTGAGCCCTTCTTTGATCCGGTTCACCAGATACGGCATCACAAGGGGCAGATTGAAACGGCCGAAAATATACGCAGATTGCTGAATGGCAGCGAATTAATTGTCAGGCATAAAAACCATGTTCAGGATCCTTATTCATTTCGTTGCATGCCTCAGGTACATGGCGCCACCAAGGATACCATACGGTATGTATGCAGCGTATTTGAGAATGAGGTAAACGCAGTTACCGACAATCCAACCATTTTTCCGGAAGAGGATATGATCATTTCAGCAGGAAACTTCCATGGTCAGCCTCTGGCTCTTACCCTGGATTTTCTTGCCATTGCCATGGCTGAGTTGGGCAATATCTCTGAGCGCAGGGTGTACAGGCTTATTTCAGGCACCCGTAAGCTGCCTTCTTTTTTGGTGGCAAACCCTGGGCTTAATTCCGGTTTTATGATCCCTCAATATACAGCGGCATCTATTGTAAGCCAAAACAAACAGTATTGTACTCCTTCCTCTGTTGATTCCATTGAATCATCACAGGGGCAGGAAGATCATGTAAGCATGGGTGCAAATGGAGCCGTAAAAGCATTGAAAGTGTTGGAGAACCTGGAAAAACTACTTGCAATAGAGCTCTTTAATGCAGCACAGGCACTCGAATTTCGAAGACCCGACCGCTCGTCAGAAGTTTTGGAGTCACTTGTCACGGAATTAAGAAAAACGGTTGCTTTTGTCGGTGATGATACGCTCATGTATAAGGAAATAGATCAGGTAGTGAAATTTTTACAGCAACAAAACATTGATCATTATTTGCCCTGATTTTTTAACAATTAAGTGCTTTGATTAAAAACTCTTCCATTATCGCGCTATGGCTGCCTGTCTCCAGGAGTACCTGGTGTAAATAAATTTTGTTTTTACATATTTAAGTGTTAATTTGGTCAGCAAAATTTAACTTATATTAAAACATCTTTACCATGGAAAACAACAACGAAACGGCCCGTGAAATTAAACGCCCTGTTTTTTTAACTGTATTGTGTGTAATAGCATTTCTACATGTAGGGATGTCTATTATCACGGGTTTGATTGGAGTTGTTATGTCCCCTGAGCTGGGATGGTTTAAGCCATCAGGCCTTTTTGGTTTTTTTACCGATGGGATGAGTAGCTTTCTGGGGCTCACCTGGTCAATCGTTATGCTGGTGTTGTCGGTGATCGCTTTTCTTGGAATAATTCAAATTTGGAATATGATGCGAATGGGTGTCTTGCTATTCTCTATTCCTTTGTTTTTTACCATTATTATACCCCTGGTAAAAATGGGTTTAGCATGGTGGATACTAATACCCAATATTACCATCATCTTTTTTCTTATCTTTCTTTTCGCCCTGAATTATCAGAAGTTTCCCCGATAAGAGGCCGAAAGCCTCTTATTGTTAATTAGATGGGGGTAAAAAACTGTATTTTTCACCATAGTTAAGCATTTGATTTAGAAAGTCATCAGGGTACTCGATGGTAACATCAACAATTCTATCGTTTCTTACCACGGGCACAAATACAGGATTTATAAAGGCAGAGGTCGAGGGCATGCCTATTATTTTATAACGTGCATGTACCTCGCGAAGTAACTCCTGATCTACAATAATGCCATATTTCTCTACCAGATTTTTCGCTGCATCATAATCTCCTTCAGACTTAATTCTTTGAACTTCTATTAATAGTTCGCCAAACAGTTCTCTTAACCGGTTGTAATCATTCACAATGAAGCATGTTTTTCCATCCTGGATTATTGGTTCAACTACATTCTCATCCTTTCCTTTTTCATAGACCCATGAAGCAATAAGTTGTCTATTGCGCATATGGGTCTGCTCCAGGTTGTTGCCTGGTTCAATCCGATGTAATTGAAGCATTAAACCATTTTTGATGTAGTGGCTGTATTGTGCTTTGGCTGCATCCAGTGAAGGGACTAAGTCCAGTTCTACCATTTTGGGATCCATAAGGAAATACAATGCAGCCAGATCGGCGCGTGTTTCCTCAATGGCAGAAGCATAACTTTTGAGGCTTATACTCATGTCGGGCACGCCGGGCGTGAGCCGCCCCGAACCATGACCAATAATTTCGTGCAGATCGGTATGCAGATTGTTGCTTAGAAATCCATATCGTTTTGCCAATACTACTTCTTCAGGGTTACATGAAAATTCCGTCAAAAAGCCACTCTCCAAATTTGCCTGATGGTATGCCTGTGCAATGTTGGTAATTGTAACGGATTTAGAGCCATATTCTCTTCTGATCCAGTCAGAGTTCGGTAAATTAACGCCAAGGGGAGGCATAGGACTGTTATCTCCGGCCAATGCAGCCACATTAATAGCCCTGGCAGAGATTCCTGTAACGGTTGGTTTTTTGAAGGCGTCATCAAAAGGCATATTGTCCTCAAACCACTGTGCATTACCTGAAATTTTACTTACCCTTTGTTCAGACGTCTCATCTACAATGGATACCATCGACTGATAAGCCCCTTTTAAGCCAAAAGGATCTCCATACACTTCGATAAATCCGTTGGTAAAATCAATCTCTGAAAGGGTATCTTTGACCCATAGGATGCTGTATTCATTAAAAATGGCCAGATCGCCTGTTTCGTAAAACTCAATCAACTTTAAAATGGTGAGCCGTTGATTTTCATTTTCTGCTACCGACAATGCTTTTTGGAGCCAGTTGACTATTTCATTTATTGCCGGAGAGTACATGCCATCGCTTCGCCATATATTCTCAACAAGCTTCTCCTCAATTTTGGTAAGCTGTGAATTCAAACCATAAGACAAAGGCTGTGAATCCTCTTCATTGATGTATTTTTCATAAAAAGACAAAACTTCCTCCTGGCTAACTCCCGTATAAAAGTTATTGGCTGATTCCAATGCCATATCTGCATCGGGATCAAGGTTTACTCTTTTGGTATCGATATCGGGGTCGAACAACACATGCACCAGCAGCTTGATGAGGCTGTTGAGATCTTCGCTTCCTTTCACCGGGAATTTACCATCGGGAGAGTTGTTAATCAACTCAATGAGATACTCCTCAGAGAAATCAGGCATAATCTTTATGGTAGAATACTGATGATGAATTCCATTGGCTACAAAAACCTTTTTAGCGTATACTATGAATCTCTCATATTCAGGGGTTTCTCTGTCTCCATTGAAATATTTAATAATCTCTTCCAGAGTTTTCCTAATGGAGAGATTGTGTTTGTAATTTTGGTCCCAAAGGATGTCTCTGCCCGCCATACCTGCTTCATGCAGGTAATATATAAGTGTTTTTTGTTGCAGGGTCAGTTCCTCAAATCCGGGTACCTGGTAACGAAGAATGCGGGTATCGGCAAATTGTTCTGTTTGATATTTAAAGTCGTTGCTCATAGCTTGATTTGTTTTTCCCGATGCACAGCCAAATAGTGACAGCACCAGAATCAGATATATTGAATACAATATAACCTTGGATTGGTGATTTAGTTTGATTTTTTCCATGTTATAATGAAATGGTTTGAATGGTATTTTAATTTAAAAAATATTTATCATCGGGGATTTGGCTTTCCCTGGAAGTCCAGTCTTTTTTTAAATTCTTCTTCTTCTTGTTTTAAGGCCCTACGGTGAGCAATAGAGATGGACTTTTTTTCCAGTTTGTACAGATCAGGTTGTCCTGCATTTACCCAAGCTGTATACCAAAAATCACCAACCAGCTTTACTGCTCTTTGCATTTGCCTCTCTATCATTCCATTGAGCCCATTATGTATAGCATTTGAAAAAATTCGTGAATAGGCAATTGTGGTTGTTTGCCCACGCATTTCAGGAGCATAAATTAAATCTTGTGGCATGGCATTGTATAAACTGTCGTAAACATGATAAATTGTGTCGATGGTCAAATGACTTTTTTTGATAACTTCCCAGACCTTCTCTGAAGGCGATTCCAAGTAATTGGCCCTGCCCACCAAAAAATCATAGGAGTCAGCATACAGTTCTACCAAACGGGTCTCCCACAATGCATGAATGCCCTTTTGTTCGGGAGTACGTCCATTGTAGTATTTGGTAGTATGTAAAGGTGTGCACAGATCAGCAATATAATGCCCAATATGTGTGGCATTATATAATATGCGATCGGGATTTTCCTCTTCAAATGCTTTTGTAAGGCGGTACATCATTATGTTCATATGCCAGGGAAGAATGCCATGCATTTGAAGGCTGTCTTCAGTATATTTTTCGACGGCAACTTTCCAGTAACGGGGCACTGAATCGAAAGGAGAGTTTCCGTAATATTCAATATCAATATAATGTCTCTGGGCTTCTCCTTCAACTGCATGAGCGCGCCTGTCGGGGTCAATGGCGTGGTGGCTTATATAATCGATGTGATACTTAAAAAAGCCGATCATTTCTTCAGGAAGGGTAAATACGGCCATCCTGTTTATTTTTCGATGTGCAGCAAATCCAAATGAATAAAGTCCGGGATGGGGAGTTACCATCAACAGAAAAAACAGAAAGATATACTTATGCGATGTTTTTATAAAAAACATATTATATTTTTGATGAATAAACAATATCCTTCCAGACAAAGTTTGGCGTAAGCTTCTGTTGTATTGCATAACGGTGCATAAAAATACAGAAAATTTTTACACAGAATATTCACCTACAGCCAAAATACATAGGGCTGGCTAATAAAAGGAATATCTGAAGGATTTAATAGTTGTCTGAGGCAATATCTACGATTTCCTTTCCCATTAGAAGAGGGACACACCTGTTGGTATTCAACTGCATGGAGTAATCGAGGATATCGTCCAGGCCCATTGCCTTGAGTCGATGTCGGTGGGCTGCTTTTTCAATATAGGCGCGGGGATTTTCTTTTGCTAAGTGCCATAATTCAAGGCTGGCAATGGCAGAATCGCAAGTGAGAGAGAAATTTTCCCTGTCATTTTCGATAAGGTATTCAATGGCTGCTCCGGCAAATAAAGTATCCTCCAATGAAAAACGATTTTTCCAACCTGCGCAGAAGATGATAATTGGGCGATTCTGTGCATTGGCCCACTCACAAATGGCGTCTCTGTTGGTAAATGCACCTATTCCCACTATATTGTGGCCACTATTCACCAACTTTAAAGCCTGGGTGCCGTTGGTGGTATTCATCACCACTGTTTTGCCCCTTAAACGGGGCTCCATAAAATTATAGGGTGAATTTCCGAATTCGGCACATTCCAGTGTCTTGCCTTCTCTTTCTCCCGAAACAATATATCCTTTATTCTTATAGGCAATGCTTTCTTCAATATCGGCCACCGGAATAACGGACTTCACTTTGTTTTGAAATGCAGCTACCATTGAGGTAGTAGCTCTAAAGATATCCGTAACGATTACAGCGGCATTATCCCTCTGATAAAGATGCCAGGATAGGGGAGAGAAGCAAACTTCGATGGGGTATTTGCCGGTTTCAGAATACATTGTACTTGGAGATTAAAAAAGTAGAAACCATTCCCTGTTAAAGGAATGGCTTCTTAACGATAACAGCTTTGTAGGATTTGGCACGTATCTCAATAAATATTTCTGTACCAATAGTGGCAAATTCGGTTTTAACATATCCCATACCAATGGCCTTTTTTAAAGAGGGAGACATGGTGCCTGAGGTTACTTCTCCAATATTGCTACCCCATTTGTCGACGATAGGATAATGCTGACGGGCAATGCCCTTATCGATCATTTCAAAACCCACGAGTTTTCTTTTTATACCGCGTCTTTTCTGTCTTTCAAGCTCTTCCCTGTTGATGAAATTATTTCCTTCGGTAAATTTGGTAACCCATCCCAATCCGGCTTCAAGAGGAGAAGTGTTGTCGTTGATGTCATTTCCATACAGGCAATAACCCATTTCAAGTCTCAGGGTATCACGGGCTGCCAGCCCAATGGGTTTAATGCCGTATTCTTCACCAGCCTTAAATACTTCTTCAAATATTTTAAGCGCAACATTATTGGGGAAGTATAATTCACAACCCCCGGCGCCAGTATAGCCCGTTGTAGAGATCAACACATCTTTAACACCGGCAAATTCCACAAGCTTATAGGTGTAGAAGGGCATATCTTCAATAGGCTCAGAGGTGAGTTTTTGCATTGCTTTCAGGGCCAAAGGACCCTGCACAGCAAGTTGTGATGTTTTGTCAGAGGCATTGGTAATCTTTGCGCCAATTTCTTTGTTTTGTTCTGTAAGCCAGTTGTAGTCTTTCTCAATATTCGATGCATTAACGACCAAAAGATACTTTTCTCTTGAAAAGTGGTATACCAGAAAATCATCCACAATACCCCCTTTGTCATTAGGGAAGCAAGTATATTGAACTTTCCCTTGGTTCAATTGGGCAATATCATTTGAACTTACTTTTTGCACCAAATCAAATGCGCCAGGGCCTTCAACCCAGATTTCGCCCATATGCGATACATCAAAAACGCCCACGGTTTCCCGCACAGTCTGGTGCTCCAGATTTATGCCCGCGAATTGTATTGGCATGTAGAATCCTGCAAAAGACACCATTTTGGCTCCCATTGCTTCATGTTTTTCTTTGAAAATAGTAGTTTTCATTTTGATAGGGTTGGAAAAAATGTATGTTTGATAAAAGATTTAGAATACGCAAGATTTAAGATAGGGTCAGGCAAGTACTTCTGTTACCAGCTGGGCAGCTTCTTTGAGCAGGATAGCAGATTTCACCTTTAGACCCGAATCATCAATGATTTTCTTTGCTTCCACAGCATTTGTGCCTTGCAACCTGACGATAATGGGAATATTAATTTCGCCTATATTTTTATAGGCATCCACAATTCCCTGTGCTACACGATCGCAACGTACAATACCCCCAAAGATATTCACAAGAATAGCTTTCACGTTGGGATCTTTGAGAATAATACGAAAAGCTTCTTCCACGCGCCGTGCATTGGCCGATCCACCTACGTCAAGGAAATTGGCAGGATCGCCTCCCGATAGCTTAATAATATCCATGGTGGCCATGGCAAGCCCTGCACCATTAACCATGCATCCCACATTCCCATCGAGCTTAACATAGTTAAGGTCATATTTGCCGGCTTCCACCTCCATAGGATCTTCTTCCAACAGATCACGCATCTCGATGATTTCAGGATGACGGAAAAGTGAATTGCCATCTATACTCATTTTGGTATCTGCTACCAGGATTTTATCGTCCGATGTTTTAAAAAGGGGATTTATCTCCAGAAGGGTGCAGTCATTTTTGATATATGCCTGATAAAGCTTAGGGATAAACTTAACCATGCTTTTAAATGCATCAGCCGAAAGGCCCAGGTTAAAGGCTATCCGTCTGCACTGAAAGGGCAAAATACCCGTCCTGGAATCTATCTCTTCGGTAAAAATGGCCTCTGGTGTTTCTTCTGCAACTGCTTCAATATCCATACCTCCCCGGGGGGAATACATAATCATATTTCGTGAAGTAGCCCGGTTAAGCAATACACTCATGTATATCTCAGAGGGTTCAGAAGGACCTGGGTAAAAGATGTTTTGTTCGATTAGCAGCTTGTGTACCTTCTTGCCGTTTGGGCCTGTTTGGGGGGTAACCAACTGCATCCCCAGTATATTTCCTGCATGAGTCTTTACTTCATCCAATGTACGGGCAATTTTAACCCCACCGCCCTTGCCACGGCCTCCTGCATGTATTTGTGCCTTCACTGCGCAAATCTCATTTCCTGTTATCTTCTTTATCTTTTTTGCGGCCTCTATGGCATCGTCTACGCTTTCCACCATAATTCCTTCAGGAACAGGTACTCCGTATTTCTTTAGAAGGGATTTACCCTGATATTCGTGTACGTTCATTTTATCTGTTTTTATCGTTACTGACAGCTTGTAAGGGAGACAAAAATACAAATTTAACCTTCAATTATCAGGCATTTGATGATTATTTTTAATTAAATAAGCTTTTGATAAAATAAAACAATTGCTCAACGCGTTATCTATTCGAAAACTATGGTTCAATTAATGTAATGCTGATGAAACAATCATTTACTTTAGAAAATGATTTGACTATGATTATCGACCTTTTGGCTGAAATGGTGGAAAGTAAAAATCTCTCACAAGAACAATTAGAGCAAATAATGGAGACAATCTTTAACAAATGTAAAGATGAAATCCCTCCAAGTTTGCCTTCAGTGAGTGTCGTCAAATCGATTATGAATTATTCCAAAGCGCTTCATGTGCTTAAACCCAAAGAAAATCAAACCTTTTCCATGATTATTAATTGATTTTTTATGGGCGACTGATTTACCGCAGCTTTTTCTTTTTAAAATGAAAGAATATGCTGCGGTTTTGTTTTTTAAGTTATTTACTTACATATTCATTGGAAAAATCCATTATTTTTGCATTTAACATTCAAAAGGAATAAATTAATTTCCTTATTATATGCCTGGCATCAGGTGTTATTCAAATTTAACTTTATCAACTATGCGTAAAAGAATCGTTTTTGCCCTTTTTGCCCTTATGGTGGTAGGATTTAGCCTTACTGGCTGTAAATCACAGGAATTGTGCCCTGCATATGGGGATAGCACTACCGAGCAAACACAGGAAATTCTGAGCTGAAAACATCCTGATGAACGAATATTTTAACCCGGCCATTTGATCCTGACCGGGTTTACTTGTTTGAGGTTATTCAGTAAACAATTATTATACTCATACGAAAGATGATGAAGAGTGTAAAGGTTTTTATTATTGTACTGTTGTTGTTGGTAACCATGGGTTGTCAAGGGGCTGAAAGAACTACGGAAAAAAACAAAAATAGTCTGGTTATTATTCCCGGCGCATGGCAAACCCAACAATATTTCCCGCTCCTTGAAGGAAAGAAGCTTGCTTTGGTAGGGAACCATAGCTCTTTAATCGGAGAGGTGCATCTGGCTGATTCATTGCTGCGGGCCGGATTCTCTCTTAAAAAAGTCTTTAGCCCCGAGCATGGATTCCGTGGACATGCCGCTGCAGGTGAATATGTGCAGGATGGCATCGACACACAGACAGGCTTGCCCGTTATCAGTCTTTATGGTGCTCATCGAAGACCTTCTCAGGATGATCTTAACGATATTGATCTTATCATTTTTGATATTCAGGATGTGGGTGTAAGGTTTTATACCTATATCTCTACGATGAGTTTTATGATGGAGGCCGCTGCACTTATGCAGATTCCCATGCTGATCCTGGACAGACCTAATCCCAATGGGCATTTTGTTGACGGACCCATTCTTGAATCCGACCTTTCCTCTTTTGTAGGTTTACATCCCATACCCGTGGTGCATGGAATGACAGTGGCTGAGTATG
>JBEPXC010000044.1:0-19705 GCA_041642035.1 Sphingobacteriia bacterium | reverse complement strand
TTTTATAGATGCAATAAAAGAATGTTTCCCTATGGGCAGTATGACGGGTGCACCCAAAATAAGAGCGATGCAGATCATTGAAGAATGTGAATCAACACGCAGAGGCCTCTATTCAGGCGCTGTTGGATACATAACCCCTCGGCACGATTTCGACTTCAACGTAATCATACGGAGCATCCTATACAACCAGGACCGGCAGTATCTGAGTTTTATGGCAGGCAGTGCCATTACCATAGCATCAGAACCCGAAAAAGAATACAACGAATGCCTTCTTAAAGCAACTTCCATGGCTAAAACGCTTCACTCAGCATTATAATCACGGACTAATTACAAATGAATTTCTGCAACACTAGGCAGTGCTTTTTACAAGACTTTCAGGTAAGAAAAAGCGGTGATAAAAAGAAGCCATAAATATACATAGAGATCAAATGACGTACTTATACGGGATTATCATGCTGTTTATCAGCCCGTAATCTAAATAAAAGGATGTTTTCACCCGGCAACTAATGGCGGCTAAAATTACGTGAAAAACAGAGATTTTTTATAATGAATATTGCTTAACTTGCAGCCATATTTCAGTATAATTGCACAGCAGACAAACATAAAAACAACATAGATATCGTATATACACCCCACTTTTTTTCGTGCAGAAAGTATTTCTTAATGTTTTGCACTTCAAGACAGAAATAAGTTGATGGTTCAAGAAAGATAATAAAGTAAATGGCCCTAAAGATTGATATTCAAAAAACAGATGTACTGCGAGTCATTTACGAGTTTAAGAAAACTTACGGAATAGACTTCTCCAATTATGCTGAAATGTCTTTTAAAAGACGTATTGAGCATATTATGGTAAGCCACAATTTGACTTCCATAGATGACCTTATCCGAAAGACGAGAGAAGATAAAGAGTATTTCCAGAAAGTTGTCAATGATATTACCGTAAATACTACCGAATTATTTCGTGATGGCTCCGTATGGATGAACCTGAGGCGAAATGTACTGAACATATTTAAGGAAAAGACCAACATAAACATATGGCATGCAGGATGCTCAAGTGGCGAGGAAGTTTATTCCATGCTTATTCTACTTAACGAGCTAAACCTGCTGGATAAAGCCAAGGTATTTGCCACCGATATCAACACGGAAATCCTGGATAAAGCGCGCAACGGCATTTTCAACAGTCGCCTTCATCATGCTTATTTCGATAATTTCGATAAAGTAATTAAGGTCAACCCCCTCAATTTTGAAGAGAATATAGATATACCCTATTCAAAATATTTTGAATTAGATGAACTTAACCGTACTTTCAGGATCAAAAAGTTTCTGCGTGATAAAGTTACCTTTAAATCACACAATCTTGTAGAGGGTTCTATCTTCTATAAATTCGATCTGATTTTTTGTCGCAATGTGATTATATATTTCAACACTGAATTACAAAACAAGGTGATATCGCTATTCCATGAGAGTCTTTTCAATGATGGAATGTTGTTGATTGGGGCACATGAAAATATCACTTATCTGCCTGTGGGGAGTAAATTCGAGCCCCGAATAATGAAGGGGTTATACTTCAAGAAATAATCAAACTCAAATATAGATGACTCCGGAACAGCTTCAGGGTGATTACAAGCACCATTTAGGCATATAGGTAAAAACCAGGCTTCTTTGATAAGAAGCCTGGTTTTTAGATTTAAACAATATGGTAATCTAAGAAAGGAAGCTGAGCAAGATACCGGCAGCAATGGCACTCCCAATAACTCCAGATACGTTTGCAGCCATGGCATGCATTAAAAGGTGATTGGTTTTATCGTATTCCAATCCAACATGCTGCGATACCCTGGCACTATCGGGAACGGCCGATACACCAGCATTTCCAATTAGTGGGTTAATCTTATTTTCGGGGCTGGCGAAAAGGTTTAATACCTTGGCAAATAATACGCCACTGAAAGTTGCCACCATAAAAGAAGCAGCACCCAAACCAAAGATCATCATCGACTGGGGTGTAATAAATACATCACCCTGGGTAGATGCCCCTACGGTAAGACCGAGGAAAATAGTAATAATATCAATGAGAGAAGACCTTGCTGTTTCGGCCAATCGGTTGGTTACACCACTTTCCTTCAGCAGGTTCCCGAAGAACAACATTCCCAGCAGAGGTAAAGCAGAAGGCATAATGAAGGTTGTCAGTAGCATCCCTACAATAGGGAAAAGGATTTTTTCCACTTTAGGAACAGCACGGGGAGGTTTCATCCGGATCAGCCTCTCCTTTTTGGTGGTAAGCAATCTCATAATAGGCGGCTGGATAACCGGTACCAGTGCCATGTATGAATAGGCGGCAATAGCAATGGGACCAATAAATTGTGGTGCCAGCTTAGACGACAAAAAGATTGCTGTAGGACCATCTGCACCACCGATAATGGCGATTGCTCCAGCTTCTTCAGGAGCAAAACCAAGAAATAATGCCGAGGAGTAAGCCGCGAATATACCAAACTGAGCGGCTGCTCCCAGCAAAACGAGTTTAGGTTTAGATAATAAGGAAGAGAAATCTGTCATTGCCCCTATACCCAGGAAAATGATCGGGGGGTAAATTCCCCGGGCTACGCCCTGGTAAAGGATATTGAGTACACTTCCTTCTTCATAAATACCAATCTGAAGACCAGCCTGAAGGTCGAAAGGAATATTACCCATAATAATCCCAAAACCGATGGGAATGAGCAGCAGAGGTTCAAAATGCTTGATGATTGCCAGAGAGATGAAAAACAGGCCAACACAAATCATCACGATATGACGCCAGTCGATATGCGAAAATGCAGTATAGCCAATAAACTCTGATAATTGCTGATAGATAAATTCGAATATACCGAGTTCCATAGTTAATCTCCTATTTCTATCATTATATCACCTTCCATAACGGATTGCCCCTGATTAACCTTAATGTTAAGCACCGTACCATCTCTATCGGAATCGATATTATTTTCCATTTTCATGGCTTCCAGGGTTATTAATTTCTGTCCTACCTTTACGGTATCACCCGTTTTGCAATGTATGCTATGAACAGTTCCCGGGAGGGGAGATTTGATAAAACCAACTCCTTTGGAAGCTTTTGTTCCGGTACCTTCTGATGGAGTTGTATCGGTAGCAGGCACCGCTCTGGCTCTTACCAAACGGGGTGTTTTAATGGGCTGAAGGGATTTGTCAACCTCAACATTATAGGTAGAGCCATTGACTTCCAGCTCTATGATGTTATCTTCAACATTAAGAATATTAACATCATATTGATTGCCATGTATAGTAAACTTGTATTTTTTCATAAAAACATCTGTTTTTCAAACCTTTTTCTTTGGTTTTAAATTATATTATATCTCCTTTAACGGGGAACATTGCGAAGTCCATAGATCTTAGAGCTCCATGGAGAATAGGTGCGGGAAACCTTTGAGATGGTTAATACTGTATTTTCATAATCATGCATCTCAGAGCGATACAGATGAATTGCGGCGGCAATAGCGGCATTGACTTCACCACTGAGATCAGATGCTTTGGGTTCAGCAGGTGCGTTTGCATCGGTTAGGGCCAAATCACTTCTCTTACCCGATTTAATCCTTTTTGACCATGCCTTAAAATCGAAAGTATACAGCCTGGGGGTAAATGAAAAAACGCCGTAAAGAAGAAGCAATACCAGAAACACAACGCCCATTCCCAGCATAGCCATCAGCCCTCCGTAGGGGTCGTTAAGGGCAAATATACTTATGTCGTCGGCTGCACTGGCAGCATTGGCCAATGGATTCTGCGCGACGATATTTAGTTGAATAATATCCATATCAAATACCATTTTACAAAGGAATGTTTGAATGTTTTTTGGGAGGATTTACGTCTTTCTTGGTTGCCAACGACCGCAATGCTCTGATGATGCGGAAACGGGTGTTTCGTGGTTCGATGACATCATCAATGTAACCATATTTGGCTGCATTATAGGGCGTGGCAAATTTATTGAGATATTCCTTTTCTTTTTCAATAATGAACTTTGTGCGCTCTTCTTCATTCTCAATAGCCTTAATTTCCTTGCTGTGGAGAATCTCAGTGGCCCCTTTGGGCCCCATAACCGCTATTTCAGCCATTGGCCATGCATAATTGATGTCTCCACGAAGATGCTTTGAGCTCATAACACAGTAGGCTCCCCCATAAGCTTTGCGCAATACCACGGTAACTTTGGGTACGGTAGCTTCGCCATAGGCAAAAAGCAATTTCGCACCGTGAGAGATTATGGCACCATACTCCTGAGTTGTTCCGGGCAAAAATCCGGGTACATCGACCAGGGTAACCAAAGGAATATTAAAGGCATCGCAGAATCTAACAAAACGGGCGGCTTTGCGCGAAGCATTAATATCGAGTACACCCGCAAGATATTTAGGCTGGTTGGCCACAATACCTACCGACATGCCGTTAAACCGTGCAAAACCGGTAATAATATTAGAGGCATAATTTCTTTGTACTTCTAAAAACTCGCCATAATCAACAATAGAATAGATGATATCTTTAACATCATAAGGCTTATTAGGATTTTCAGGTATGATTTCATTCAGGGCATCATCCAAGCGGTCGATTGGATCATCACAGGAAGTGATCGGGGGATCTTCCAGGTTGTTCTGTGGGAGAAAACTTAGAAGCTTACGGATCAGCAGCATTCCCTCCTGTTCGTCATCGGCAACAAAATGAGCCACCCCCGATTTGGTGGCATGGGTCATAGCCCCGCCCAGCTCCTGTTCGGTGACCACTTCGCCTGTTACTGTTTTAACAACTTTAGGGCCAGTCAGGAACATATAGCTGTTCTCTTTGGTCATAATAATGAAATCCGTAAGGGCGGGAGAGTATACAGCCCCTCCGGCGCAAGGGCCAAACACGCCTGTGATTTGTGGTATAACGCCAGAAGCATTGATGTTGCGCTGGAATATTTCGCTATATCCGGCCAGACTGTTTACGCCTTCCTGGATGCGGGCACCACCACTATCGTTGAGACCAATAACAGGAGCGCCAACTTTCATGGCCTTATCCATTATCTTACAGATTTTTTCTGCATAAGCCAAAGAGAGTGATCCCCCAAATACAGTAAAGTCCTGGGCATAAACGTAAATAAGACGTCCGTCTACGGTACCGAATCCGGTGATGACCCCGTCGGAATAATATTTTTGTTCTCCCAGATTGAAATCCACACAATGATGAGTAACAAACATGTCAAACTCTTCAAAACTCCCTTCGTCCAGCAGTAAATCGATGCGTTCGCGGGCAGTCAGTTTTCCCTTGGCATGTTGGGCTTCAATGCGCTTAATGCCTCCGCCAAGCTTAGCCTGTTCGCGTTTTTCAAGCAATTCTTTTATTTTATTTTCAAAAGCCATTTGTTTTGTACCTTAAAATGTATTTACTTGTTTTTATTTTCGCAAAGCTCGGTAAGGATTCCACGGGTAGACCTGGGGTGGAGAAAAGCAATGTCCAATCCTTCGGCACCCTTGCGTGGTTGTTGATCGACCAGTTGAACTCCTTTTGTTTTGAGTTCCTCCAGGGCATTGTCAATACCTTGGACAGCAAAGGCAAGATGGTGAATTCCCTCTCCTTTTTTCTCGATATACTTACCAATGGGCCCCTCGGGATCTGTAGACTCCAGTAGCTCTATCTTGGTTTGGCCCACCATAAAAAAGGCGGTTTTCACTTTTTGATCTTTTACTTCTTCAACGGCATAGCATTTCAGGCCAAGAATATCTTCGTAATATTTTACGGATTCATCCAGGTCTTTTACAGCTATACCGATGTGCTCGATATGTGTAAGTTTCATAAAAATGTGATTTGATTAAACAAGGTGACAGCGATATATTTGGCGCAAAGTTATGGATTTATATCAATAGAAAAATAGGTATTCCACTATTTATTCTCACATTAGCCAAACGTTGTTATTTCAATAACAAACCAAACGGCCCTCTTGCCGAATGACTGTAAATTAAGGACTTATTTTACCTGTGGATTCCATAAGACTTCAATTTCCCAGTTCAAACGGGTCACTACTTGTTCAGGATATATTACAACCTGCTCTGGCTGAATAGCGCGGAGGTAATGTCCTGTGTCCCAGCTGTTGTTTTTATTTTCATCGAAGACCAGCCTGAATTGGAAGGTACCCACGGGCAGATGTTTAAAAGCATAAGTCCCCCCTTCTGTAATAATCTTTTCCGCTATGACTTTTGTAAATCTCTCATCCACCAGTTGAACGATGTATTGCTGATCTTCTTTCTCAGGGAGCTCGATCCCCAGGGTAATAGTGCTATACTTGGTTTCGTTATTTACTGTAAAGGCAATATTTAGGGAGTCATTTTCAGCACCAAAAATATCGGTGACACTTCCCTGGGGAATATATAGCACATAGGAGCTATCGGGTTCAGGTTGAAAGTCCATTCGAAGGGTTCTCTGAATAGAGTCAACAAAACTGAAATTTACATCGATGGGTATTGTATCGTTGAGATACAATTCAAATCGATCATCATTGAAACTTTTTAGTGGTGTGCTGCTTCTCAATTCAAAATTTTTATAATAGGGATGAACTCTGGATACCAGAGAGAGAGCCGTTAAATTTACAATAGTGTCCTGGGTTGGCTGTGCCCGTCCCCTGCCCCGGGTTTGGGCTACTCTTGGAGTTGTTGCAACGGTAACCGAATCGGCCACGATCCCCCGATCGCTGATTTCAAGTTTTAGCGTATCGGCCACTTCTTTAAAAATCCATAAGCTTAAGGTGTCTTTATGGGAAGAAAATTCAGGCAGGTACCAGTTGTCTGGCAGAGACTTTTCATAATCGCGAATTGCAACGGAATCGGCAGGTATGCGGAAAATAATATTGATTTTACCCTCTCGGACCAGAGTGGCGGATACAACTCGCTGTACGGTATCCTTCTCTTGAAATAGCATCATTTCATAAGAGGGTAAGCTTTGGCTGAATTCTCTCAGGATGGAGTCGGCCAGCAAACTGTCGGCCATAAGGGTAGACTGGGGTAGGGAAAGCGTATCACTCACCGATGAATCATGTACCTCGACAATAGTATCCATTTGATTGCCCGGCTCAATGCTGATCATTGCATGCTCAAACCCATGAAATACAGGAGATACAAGACTGTCGATAAAGGCAATTTTTTCATCAGGAGTATCATAGATGAAACTGGAATTAATATCCTTGAGAGCAAACATAAGATAATCATCCTCTCGCATATTGTTTATAGTAAAAACCCCACTGGAATCGGTTTTGGACAGATATACGGGTTTACGTAATAAAGGCGCAGAATCAGAAACATTTGCATTGCTATACATCATCACGAATACCGAATCTTCGGGAAGATGTGTAAAAGCGTTTCGAACCCTTCCTCTAACAGATAATGAATCAACATACGCACCGGTAGAAATGACATACTGGAAGTTGGGTATAGGATTACTTTCTGTTATATCGACAACAGATTCACCAAAGAAAAAATTATAGGTAGTATTGGGAAGTAAAGTGTCAGAAACAGACATTATAATTGATCGTCCTCTAATCTTAATTTCCGGATCATTTTCCAGGGGTGGGGAAACCAGAAGATTTTGTCTTATATTTTTCAAGGTTACATACTCATCAAAATATATTCTCACATCCCTGCCATCGTAATGGGTTGAAAAATTGGCGGGCACACTTCTCAAAACCACCGGGGGTTCTTCATCTTTGGGTCCACCCATAGGGGCAACGACATTGGCACAGGAATATGCAAAAGTGGTCAGAACAATAACCAACCACCTGGAAACGTGTTTTACTTTATATGTCATAGTCTTACAATAATAACAGCAAGAGAGGGCAGCACAAACTCTTAAAGGTAAAAGGGCAAAATTAAAACTAATTACTGAATTTCAATTCTTTTACTTTTTTCTAAAAAAATATCGTTTTTTTGTCATAATATTTGGTGGAATAAAAAAAATCTGTACCTTTGAAAAAGAAAATAACAAAAGCTCTTTTATATATCGCATTGGCTGTTTCGGTATCCCCTGAAGATTTCCCCAATTTCCCTTTTGTCTTCAATTCCATTTCCCCTCGCCGAAGCAGCCATTTTTTTTATCCGTATTCTTTCCTCCAAAGCAACTTCGAGATTTTCGAAAATAAAACCTTCTTTGGAATATTTATCCAACAATAAGGGCAATGCCTTTAAGCAAAGTGCTTTTGCCTGATGGGTATCATGAAAAGTCCAGATCGACCCATTTGTATTTTTGTTAGCTATAACCTTCAGGATTTTATCCACAGATAGATTGGGGTCAAAATCATAACTCATCAACGACCACATCACCACAATAAATTTTTGATGAATGGCCTGTAATCCCCAAAAGGGAATATTGCCATATGGTGGCCTGAAGAGGGCTGAAGGGAATAACTCCAGCGATCGAAAAATATCGTTTATAAATTCCTTTTTGGTGCATTTCCATGCATTCATATGACTGTAGGTATGGTTACCGACAGCATGTCCATTCTGAAGTACCTTAAGATACAGCTTAACGTTTTTTTCTACTTTTTCACCCAGGCAAAAAAATGTTGCCTTTGCATTAAAATCATTCAGCATCCTGATGATTTCATCAGTTACACCAGGTGTTGGACCATCATCAAAAGTGAGATAGATTTTCTTGTGGGGGGTATTAATCTGCCATACCAAAGCTGCCGGTGCAAAAGATCTTAACAATGGATGTGGAGAAAAGAAATGCATGGCGAAAAAATACAAAAGGGTTACAGCGAATTTACGAGAGGAAGCAATACGACAAATTTCACTCCATTGCTTGTGTTTTCACAAAAGATATTCCCATTCATAGATTTTTCTACAATAGTTTTTGCAATATATAGGCCCAAACCTACACCTTTGCCTTCAGGTTTAGTAGTAAAATAGGGTTCAAATATTCTGGGCATCAGCTCATCAGGAAGAGGTTGACCCGTATTAATCACCTCCAAACGACAACCTTTAGCCTGAGGCAATGGTATGGTTTTAATAGAAATCTCGCGATCTTCAGGCAAGATATCGTGCATCGCATCAACAGCATTTTTCAGCAATCCTGCGACGACCTGCTCAAGCTGAAATGGATATCCCTCTACTTCAATCTCAGGATGCAGATCTTTAAGAAGGCGAATAGCATCTTTTTCAAAATAGGGTGTCATAACAGAAATGGTATTGTTTACAACCCGTGCAAGAGGGAAAATGGTTTTTTCATTTTCGGGTTTAAAGAAGCTTCTGAAATCATCAATGGTCTTGGACATTCCCTGGATAACCCGGTTCATCTCCTCAACAGTATTTTCAATATATTTTTTATCAAGCTCCCCAAAATCAAATGCATCGGCAAGATCATAAATAGCCAAAGAGAGTAAGTTGAGCGGTTGTCTCCACTGATGGGCAATACTGGCGATCATTTCACCAAGAGCGGCTTGCCTTTCCTGCAGGGCCATGAGGTGGTCGAGCCCCCTGTTTTTATCTACTTCAACAGCTATGCGATCTTCCAGGTTTTGATTCAGGCTTTCGAGAGCTTCTTTCTTTTCAAGCAATTGCTGATTCAGCTCCTTAAGTTTATGTTCAAATTCCTTTTGGTTGCTGATATCGCGGGCAATTCCTTCGACAGCCATTAAATTGCCCTTTTCGTCATAAAAGGCAACATTACTTTGCTCACACCAAATCTGTCGGCCATCCTTATGATTCAATTTTAAGACAATAAGCTTTTGGGATTTCCCTGGGTTCTGATACATCGAATATAATAAGGAAATATTATCCTCATTTACAACATCCAGATCAAGATGGGGATTTTTATAATATTCTTCGGGAGTATAGCCAGTAAGTAAAACGGAAGACGGGCTTACATATTCATATTTTTTTTGGGGAAAAAAAGAAATCCGGAAGATGACATCCCTGGCATTTTCGGCCAACAGACGATACCTGTTTTCACTCAGTCTTAATTCCATCTCAGCTTTCCTTTTCGAGAATACACTCGAAATAATCTCACCAACAAGATTAAATTGAGTTACCTCCTGATCAGTCCAGTCTTTGGCTTTTACAACTCTATCGAGGCCAAAGAACCCAAAAATGCCTCCATTATTGATCATGGGAATCGATAGAAGAGATTGAATGCCCTGAGCATTGAATAGTTCTTTCTCTTTGGATCCCAGACCCGGATAATTGTTGACATCATCAATATTTATGATTCTTCTGTTGCTGATCTCTCCCCACCACCAATTAATACTACTGATCACAAAATTCTGCAATTCGTCCTTTTGAGGTTCTATTCCCTCTGAACACCATTCATGGGTATTGCTCATTAACTTGTGATCGGGTGAAAAAAGAAATACATAACATCGGTCGGAAGAGAAGAATGTACCACAAAGAGCCAGGGCATTATTTACAACTTCATCAAAGTCCTCAATGGTTGAGTTAACGAAATTTGAAGAGATTGTAGCAATGAGTTTTTGAAATTGAAGCTGTCTGGATAGCATTTCTTCCTGCTGTTTGCGTTGTGAAATGTCCTCACAAAAAACAATTACAAGGTCATCACTTACCCTTGAAGTAACAAGCCTTGCCCAGAATGATTCCCCGGAAGCTTTTGTCAACAAAACTTCTTCATCAACAGATCCACAGGTAAAGGATTTTTCAAATATCTTTTGCTGGGAAGAGTTGCAGACAGGATTAATTAATTCGCGAGCTTGCATTCCATACAAGCGGGTTGATGAATATCCGGTCATTTTACAAGCCTCTGGGTTGGCTTCAATAAAAAATCCCTCACGATCTAAAACAAATAAGCCCTCGGGAGCATTCTCAAAATATCCCTGATACTTCGCTCTTATATCAACATTGTTATGCTCAACCTGTATTTTATCTGTAACATCGAGCATATATCCGTTCCACAGAAAACTTTTATCTTCCTGTAATTCTGGTCGGGCAACGCCCCTTATCCATCTAAGATCTCCATCCTGAGATACAATTCTGAACTCATATTCCCAATCGGTAAGGTTACTGCGGGATACCTCAATAGAATCATATAAGGATTCAAGATCCTCCCCATAGACCTTTCCAAAAATGGAATCTGCATCTTCCACCACACTCTCGGGAGATACCCCAAAGATATCCATGAGTCTTTCATTGGCAAAAGGCATAGATGCTTTTCCATTAGGGCTTATCCTGAATTGAAAAATAATACCGGGAACTTTTGAGGTAAGCTTATTAAATATCGGAACTTTTATATTATCCATGCAAACTCTAATTAAATTCTGAAGCTCCGCAGAGTCTGTTTTTTATTTTTGATAAATTTCTACATCGGGGTGCTGATCGAATAGCTTGCCCAGTTTATCACCAAGCTCTTTCCTGTTGATAAACTTACCAATAAAAACAATCTTGGAGAATTTCTCTTCGTCTGATCTCCACTCACTGCCCTGTTCAAAGACACAGGAACCCTTAACAGCCTGAAATACGTATCTCTTTTGGCTATCCTTAAAGTAAAGTATGCCTTTTACTCTATATAGATCATTTTGATTAAAATAAATAAAACTGGACATCCATATGTTAAACAATTCGGGGTCGAAACATGCCTCAAAAATAAAACCCTCAGCCTGTATATCGTGTCGGTGCTTATTTTTTTTCCATCCTCCGCTTTTATTGTGCATCATTATTTCATGGAGTGAAATTTTGATCGTATCGAAAGAGAGTGTAGATTCCTCAATATGCTTCTGTGAATAAGCTTCTTTAGTAAGGATAGGCGATCCATTGGTTTGACCGTGTGAGGTTTCAAGTATCTCAGCCATCGGATTTATCTGAGCAATTAAATCGTGAAGAGAACCCGTTTCATTGATGTTTAAAAGATCCACCTTATTAAGAATCACAATATCGGAGAGGACCAATTGCTTAAAGGCTTCCGGTTCTTTTTCCAGGGTAGTTTTCAGATTTCTGGAATCGGTTAAACAAATAACACTATTTATGATAAAGTTACGTTGTATTTCACTGTTTGAGATAAACAGATCTATTATTTGACTAGGATCAGCAATTCCTGTCGTTTCAACCAATAAATGATCAATATTAGAATGTTTCTCGTGTATAAGCTGAAGTGCATTGTAAAAATCCGTACTCAAAGAACAACAAATACAACCATTAACCAATTCAAAAACAGGAATATTTTCCTGATACAACAAATTTCCGTCAACGCCCAGTTCACCAAATTCATTTTCGATAATAGCAAAGCGTGTATTACTGTACTTTTTGAGCAGATGATTGAGAAAGGTAGTTTTACCCGAGCCCAGGAATCCTGTAATAATGGTAACCGGGATGCGGCTTGAAACAGGGGTGTAAGAATCTATAACCATTGGGCAAAATTAGAAAGAAAGTATGTATTTTATTGTTTAAAACCTGTTTTTTTCAACAATATCATTTATTCAAATACCATTCCGGTATTGTGCAAGTAAAAACAAAAACTGTTAAATATAAATTTATCTTTATTGTCAATTTGTGTAAATGTAATAAATAAAGCAAATATATTTACAATCCAATGCCGGCACTTTTTATCCTAAATAAAATTATCCACCACCAAACCAAATGATTTAATCCATTAAAAGTTCATTTTACGCTTTATAATAATTCCGGCAATTTATCAACAAGTAATTAACCGGACCATGAAACTTCTGTTGCAAGACAATCACAATCAAGGCCTGGGCATTGGGAAACCATGTGATGAAAAACCAATTTCGGTTTCAAAAAAATTGTGTAGGTTTGCCATTCGAAGAATAATCAAAACTAAATATTACGATTCATGACAAGAAAACTTTTTATATCCTTTTTCACACTTCTTTTGGCAGGCATTCCTCTATGGGCATGCACGAGTTATTTGGTAACCCCGGGTGCATCGGTTGATGGTTCATCCATGATTAGTTACGCTGCAGACTCACACATTCGTTATGGCGAGCTCTATTTTTTCGAAGGAGGTCCTAAAGCACCAGGCTCCTTTTTCCAGGTTTATTATCGGGGCAGTCATAAGCCTCTTGCCAAAGTACCGCTGCCGGAGAGCACCTACCAGGTGGTAGGGTATATCAATGAAATGCAGGTAGCTATTGGAGAAACCACCTTTGGAGGACATCCTGAGCTGAAGGACACCCTGGGAGGAATAGATTACACAGGCCTGATGCAACTGGCCCTTATGCAGGCAGCTACTGCACGCGACGCTGTGCGTATTATCGGTGAGCTGG
Organism: Sphingobacteriia bacterium; assembly: GCA_041642035.1. Classification (GTDB taxonomy): domain Bacteria; phylum Bacteroidota; class Bacteroidia; order Bacteroidales; family UBA7960; genus SKVR01. Next base: position 6,465 of record JBEPXC010000044.1, on the reverse strand, counting down.
CTGATGAATACGGTTACTATAGTTCAGGAGAATCTTTTTCCATTTCTGATCCTAATGAGGTATGGATCATGGAGATCATTGGCAAAGGCACCGATGTAAAGGTTGCCCCACGCACCCAAGGCAGCTACAACCAGGACAAGGGTGCCGTATGGGTAGCCATGAGAATTCCTGATGGATATATTTCTGCTCATGCTAACCATGCCCGTATCATGAACTTCCCTCGGGAAGATGGCAAAACATCTATAAGCAATCAGAGTTTCGATAAATTGCATCAGCCCGACATCAGTGTGGTGTATGCTCATGATGTTGTATCTTTTGCCCGTCGCAAAGGTTATTTTAATGGAAACGACGATGAGTTTAGTTTCTCTGATGTATACGCCCCCCTTGATTTTGGTGCAGCACGTTTTTGCGAAGCCAGGGTATGGAGTATGTTTAAGGAGGTAAATTCCGAGATGGATCAATACATGGATTATGCCATGGGTTATGACCTTGATAATCGCATGCCCCTATGGGTAAAACCCGAGAAGAAACTCTCCGTTCAAGACTTAATTAATTACAAAAGAGATTATCTTCAGGGAACCGATTTTGACCTTACTCAGGATATCGGGGCTGGCCCCTGGGGCATGCCTTACAGATGGCGCCCCCTTACATGGGAAGTAGATGGGAAAACTTATTTTCATGAACGCAGCACGGCAACCCAACAAACAGCCTTTTCTTTTATAACACAATCGCGCAAGGATTATCCGGGCGCCATTGGAGGCATTATATGGTTTGGCGTTGACGATGTTAATACGACCGTTTATGTGCCTATGTACGCAGGCATCCGTAAAGCACCTGACAGCTTTCGTGAAGGATATGGCAGCATCATCGACTATCAAGAAGACGCCGCATTTTGGGTTTTCAATAAAGTTGCACACCAGGCCTATCTGCAATATAGCCTGAAGATACCTGACATTCAAAAAGTACAGGCTGAGCTCGAAAACAGCTTCAGAGAATTCCTTCCATCTATTGATCAGGCTGCTCTTGATCTGTATGAAAAAGACCCTGAACTGGCTAAAGATTTTCTTACCAACTTTTCTGTATCTATGGGCGATTATACCGTAGAACGATGGGAAGAACTGTCGCAATTTTTAATGGTAAAGTATCTTGATGGTAACCTTAAAAGAGAAGAAAACGGCGTTTTTCTCACCAATGAGTGGGGCAAATATCCCATAGTTGAGCATCCGCAATATCCCGAATGGTGGCTCAGGACAATTGTGGAACTTACAGGAGATAAGTTTCTGTATATTGAACAAGAAAAAGAAAATGAAGAATAAAATATCAGATTATCTTATATAATAATTTTTTAATACCACACCTATGTTTACCGGAATAATAGAAGCAACAGGCAAAGTTGCCAAAATAGATAAAGAGGGCGGAAATATCCATTTCACCATTGAAACTCCCATAGCCAATGAGCTTAAAATAGATCAAAGCATGTCGCATGACGGGGTTTGTCTTACTACTGTAAATGTTGACAAGGCACTCAACCAATATACGGTTACCGCTATACAGGAAACTCTTGACAAAACTAATTTACGTGCCTGGAAAGAGGGATATCGTGTAAATCTGGAACGGTGCATGCGACTCGATGGACGACTCGATGGACATATTGTTCAGGGCCATGTTGATCAAACGGCCACCTGCATTAAAGTTGAAGAGTTTGATGGCAGCTGGAAGTTTTACTTCGAATATGATCCGGGCCCAAAAAATATAACTGTTGACAAAGGCTCTATCTCCGTTAATGGAGTCAGTCTTACTGTTGTTGATTCACAACCGGGTATGTTTTCCGTAGCCATTATTCCCTACACATACGATCACACCAATTTTGGTGATTTTAAAAAAGGAAGTATAGTCAACCTGGAGTTCGATATCATTGGCAAATACGTAGCACGAATGCTTGAACAGCATTTTGATGCCAAAAAATAAATCCCTTAACAAAAAAAAATCAGCATAAAGAAAAACTGTCCAATGGGCAGTTTTTTTTTGCTTTTTAAGTATGGCATAAACTTTATGAAATTTGTTTTGTTAGCCATACATCAAATTCCAGATCATACATAACATCAATTGAACAACAATATCCTTCTATAACCAATTTAGAATACGACTATGGCTAAAATTGCTTTTTTTTCCACCAGACCTTACGACCGCGAATTTTTCGAGAACAATAATACTGCACATGAGTTCGAGTTTTTTGAAACACGCCTGCGCCCTCAAACAGTAAATCTGGCCAGGGGATTCGATGGGGTATGTGTATTTGTCAATGACCGCATCAATGAAGAGACTCTTGAGTTGCTAAACGAGGCCAATGTGCGCCTGGTAGCACTGCGTTCTGCCGGATTTAACAATGTAGACTTAAAGGCCGCCAAGAAGAACAACATCAGGATTATGCGTGTACCTGCCTACTCACCTGAGTCAGTGGCCGAACATGCCCTTGCTCTTATGATGACCCTTGCACGAAAAACCCACAAGGCATACAACCGCGTGAGGGACGGAAATTTCTCGTTGGTAAAACTTACGGGATTTAATATCTATGGTAAAACAATCGGGGTGATTGGCACAGGTCAGATCGGGAAAGCGTTTTGCAGAATTATGGCGGGCATGGGTACCAGGGTAGTAGCCTATGATAAGTATCCGTCTGCTGACATGGAAGCTCTGGGGGTGACTTACAAAACACTCGATGAAGTGCTTTCTATGGGAGACATCATCAGCCTTCACTGCCCCCTGACACCTGAAACCCATCATATCATCAACAAGAACAGCCTGGCAAAAATGAAAAGCGGCGCGATGCTTATAAACACCAGTCGCGGCAAACTCGTTGACACCATGGCCACCATAGAAGCGCTCAGAGACGGAAACCTGGGTTCTCTGGGTATCGATGTATATGAAGAAGAAGAAAAGCTTTTTTTCCGTGATCTCTCAGAACAAATCATCCGCGACGATCAAATTCAGCGGCTGATGATTTTTCCTAACGTTCTTATAACGGCTCATCAGGGGTTCTTTACCAAAGAAAGCCTTGAACAGATTACTCAAACCACTTTAAAGAATTTCGATGATTTTATGGCCGGAAGAGAATCGGCCAATGATGTAAGTTGCGAATTGATAAAGGATTGCTAAGGCAATCCTTTTCTTGTCCACCATAAGCTGCAACGGAATGCTATAGCTTATACAGGTTGTTTTTAATAGCAAAGGTGACCAGCTTTACACTGCTATCCACGCCTGTTTTTCTGAACAGATTGGCTTTGTGTCCGTCTACAGTTCTCTGACTGATGAACAACTGATCGGCGATTTCTTTGATGGTATATCCTTTACAGATGAGGTTGAGCACTTCTACCTCCCGCTTGGTTAACTCCTCTTTAAGTTCAAGATCTGAATTATCGGGTTTATTTTTGCGGTTAACCAGAGAGTTGGTTAAAACAGGCAGGAGCTCATCCGAAAAATAGTTTTTATTGTCGGCAACCAGGTCAATGGCCTTTTGGAGCTCGTATTCCTCAACGGTTTTCAGCAGAAAACCTTTTACCCCGGCCTCTATCATACTCACCAGGTATTCTTCATCGCCAAACATACTTATAGCAACTATTTTAAGACTGGGGTATAAGTCAAGGGCATTCCTGGTGGCTTCTATACCGTTCATAACGGGCATCTGAATGTCCATAAAAACAATATCGGGCCTCTGTTTTTCTATCATGGTCAAAAATTCTTCTCCATTGGAGGCTTCACCGAATATGCTTACACCTGGTATTTCTTTTAACAGCATGATAAGTCCTTTGCGGAATATATGCTGATCTTCTACAATCATGATCTGAAGTTTCTTGCTCTTATCCATTCTTTTGCTGGCCCGTTTTAGAAATAGTGAGTATTACTCATTATCATATTTTAACCCAATTTTGCTATTTTTTGACTACAAATGTAAAGATAATAATTTAGTCCTGAAAACTGCTGCTATTTTTTCAAAATGGTACTTTCAACATAAAACTCAATCCCTCTCCCGGGAAAGTTTTAAATACGCCTTCACCATTCATAAAATTCACCCTGCTGAGTATATTTTTCAACCCCTTGCTTCCAGAGGTGCTGTTGTATACTTGTTCGAAATCAAAACCTTTACCGTTATCTTTATAATTTATAACAATATGTTTTTCCGTAAAGCCCACTTCAAGTTCAACCAAAGATGCTTCTGCGTATTTTAGCGTATTGTTGATCAGCTCAAGAGCGATGCGGTAAAGATGTGTCTCTGTATTGGGATCTAATGGTATGGTTTGCTGTGAATAGGAAAATTTTATATGGAGCACCTTGGTTTTGTTGATTGAGTCGGTAAAAGATTTGAGGGCTTTGATAAGACCATGATCCATAAGCACGCTCGGCATTAGATTGTTGGCAATGGTACGTGCAGCTTCTACCGCTTTGTTAATGGTATCCTTCATCTCGGACAAAAGCAGCTGTTTTTCACTTTCGCTCTTGTTTTCCTTTTGAAAAAGGTTTACATAAATCTTGAGGGCCGACAACAAAGCCCCTAATCCATCGTGCATGTCGCGCGAAAAGCGTTTTCGTTCCTTTTCTTCTGCATCGATAATGGCATTGAAAATCTCATTATCGATCTCCTTTTGCCGGGTAATATCTCTCACGGCCAATACGTTCACATCTTCACCTTTATAATGAATGGTTTGATACTGCACTAAACCGTCAAAGGATTTTTGATTATAATCGAAAAAGGAAATTTCCCAGGGGCCCGAGGTGTCACGGGCCTCGAATATTCTTTTGAGCATCTGCATTCCTTTCTCATCGGTAAAAGAGAAAATGGATCTATTGATACGCCTGTCAGCATTGAAGCCAAAAAGCTGGTAAGCGGCACGATTCAACTCAATAATAGTATTATTTTGCAGAAACAATACGGCTTCGAATGCAGTTTCGGATAATGCCCTGAACTTTTCTTCGACCTGTTTGCGGTTTATTATCTCAAGGTTTAATGCCCGATTGTTTTGCTCAATGATATCGCGGGCATTTTTAAGTTCAAGGTGGGTATTTACCCGTGCCAGCAATTCTGCTTTGTTTACCGGCTTGGATATGAAATCAACAGCACCTGCATCAAAGCCTTTTACCAGTTCAGTGGTATCGTTTGCAGCGGTGATAAAAATGACCGGAATGGCTGCCGTATTATTGTCTTTTTTTAACAGATCGATTACCTGAAAACCATCCATCTCAGGCATGATGATATCGAGTAGGATAAGATCAGGCGTATAAGTGCTGAAATCTTCCAGGGCTCTCAACCCACTTTCCGAGGACTTTACATGATACCCCTTCTTGCTCAGTACATGCCTGAGAACCTGGATGGTGTGCCGGTCATCATCAATAATATATATGTTTTTATTTTCAGAAACGGACATATCAAAAACAGGCTTTAAGGGAAAGGGATGTTTTTACACATTGTACGACAACTTATTAATAAAGTTATACAAATAAATCCTTTTAAGATTTTTTCTTTAAACCAAAAAAAGTATTAACTTTAACCCCTAAAAGTCATTCATTGAATTATATCATACTTTAAAAGAAACAAAATGACAATAGATTTCAAAAAAGGCGCAATTCACTTTGAAGAATATGGTGGCGGGGATGCGCTGGTATTGATACATGGTTTTACTGAATCCACAAAAATCTGGCATGATTATAAAGACAGCCTTTCTGCAAATTTTCGTTTGATACTTATCGACCTTCCGGGTCATGGTAAGTCCGGGATGCTAGACGATGTGCATTCAATGGATCTAATGGCAGATAGTATCAAAGCAGTGCTGGATCATTTAGCCATAGAAACCGCCGTAGTAGTAGGTCACTCCATGGGTGGATACGTTTCTCTCTCCTTTGCCCGCAAATACTCACGCATGCTAAAGGGCCTGGGGCTGTTTCATAGTACATCTCTTGCCGATAGCGACGAAACCAAGCAGGCACGCGAAAGGGCTATTGAGGCCATCAACAGGAATCATTCAAAATTTCTTTTCAGTTTTATTCCCGAATTATTTGCTGCAGAGACAAAAGACCTTTACCAAAGCGAGATTCAGACGCTTATAGATGAAGCATCAACCATGGATGCCAAGGCACTTATAGCAGCTCAGGAGGGCATGAAAGAACGCTCCAGCACTCTGGATGTGCTGATCAATGCATCTTTTCCTGTGATGTTTATCGCAGGTCAAAAAGACAGTCGGGTGCCTTTTGAGAACATATGGGTTCAAATGGCACTAACCGAAACGGCACATTCTCTTATCCTGCGAAATGTAGGACACATGGGCTTTATTGAAGCCAAGATACAATGCCTTGATTTCATTGAAGGCTTCGCTAAAGCATGTAATAAGATACAGTGATGCTGACCTGGAAGGTAAGAAAAGGCGAATGATTAAACCATCATTCGCCTTTTCTTTTGATCATAGCCCTACTTTT
>JBEPXC010000043.1:0-19991 GCA_041642035.1 Sphingobacteriia bacterium | reverse complement strand
TGCTGATTGCTGATGGATATTTTGTATCGATGCTCCCAGCTACCGTGTGAGATTGGATGTTGTTCATGTTCGGTATCCTCAGTCATTTTCAGAAAAAAGGAGATGGTGAGGGCCTGGCTAAAATTAAATACATCCTCATCGGGTAGTAATACGTAGGCTGAAGTCCCGTTAAAAGATGCTGCAAACCCTGGGATTTGATTCATATCGTGGGTATAGGAAAGATTTCCTCCGGCAGTGGCATGCAACTGGTTCCCGCTATAATCCTTCACATCGCCCTGCAGAGTATAATAGGCGACCTGGTTGCCCTGTCCTTCAAGCGGAAAATCTCTCACCATCATAAGGATACTATCGCGGGTCATCAATCCATCGGAGTTGGTAACCTGGCATTTCACATAATAATTTCCTTCAGTGGCAGGTGCCGTAAATAAGACAGACTCACCCTCTCCGCTAATGGTACCTGCTTCGGCCAGCCAGTCAAAGCTAAGCGTATCCCCATAATAATCGCTCGCATCACAAAACAACGTTGACTGCTCCTGAGGTCTTACTTTTCGTGGTTCAGCAAGTAGTTCACTGATTACCGGGGGGTATGGTATTTTCTCTGTGACGCTCAGTTGCACGGACATGGAATCAGACAGACCATGCTCATTGGTAACCTTACAGGCAATGGTATACACGGCTGGTTCCAATGGTGCTGTGAAAGTGATAATGTCACTGCCTTCCATTACACCTTGCGGTAAATACCAGCGATAGGTCAATATTGCTTGTTGCGGATCGGTGGCTGTGGCAAAGACTGAAGTCGTTTCTTCGGGCAGCATAATGGTATCCGCCACAGCCAGGGCTTTCAGGCGGGGAGCTAAATAGCCGGAAGGTTGGCCGTTGTTAAAATCTATCACCACCCCATCGGCCAGTGTTTTGTTGCCCTCGTAGATGATTTTGGCATCCTGTGGCACCACAACGGCAAGAAAGGAGCTTTTTGCCGGAACAGTGAGAGAAACCATACCATTTTGTTGTTCATGCATCATTTGTTTGCTGATTACATCATAAATTTTAAAGGTACCCTGAGGAAGATATAAATTTACCTGATGATTTGCATCATGAGGATTAAAGAACAGCCATGAAGGGAATGCCGCCTGTGCAAAGAAATCGGTCTTCAGCAGGTTTAATTTCAGAATGCCTTCTACATTGGTAGTATCGGTAATAGCTGCCAGATAACCCACATGTGAAGAACCATATAGCATTAGGTTGGTTTGCGCCCAGCCACCCGCAATAGCATCTCCGGTCATATAGGGGCTCTTGCCGTTTTTAACTTCTCTGAGCGCTTCATATCCGATAAAGGAATCAGGATCATACGTATTTGCCCATGCGGCATTATCCTGCATGTCGTTGGGTAAGAAGGCGGGATAGAACAATCGTGAAGCATTGGCAAGGTTAAGCACCCATTTACCGATGGCATTTGCAAACCGGTGGTCATATCGTACTAAAGGTACCAGGGCTGCGGCCTGTTGATAGCCATTCATCATAAAAGCATAATCGTTTCCATTGTCGTTTGCCTCTCCTATCAGTCCGTGTACATCATAGCCCCCCCATTCACCGATGATGGCCCCCCATCCCCGTAAATCACCACGATTGAATGCCCAGTTGAGCATCTTCTCTATATCATAGCTGGTTCCTATTTCAGCATTCATACGTGCAGCGGTATATATACCATAGGGCAATTGTAATTCATAAGATGGATTTTCCTGCCAGTTATTCAGAAACTCCATGGCCCATTCGGCTGCTTTAAGATAATCCTGATCCTGGGTGAAAACATAAGTGTGGTAAAGAATCCAGGCTATGGCTCCGGCCGCCTCCGGCTGCTTAACCCCCTGGTTAAGGGGTTGCATCTCAGACATGCTCCAGGCACGATAATTCATGTAAGGGACATTCCAGGGTGTATCAGAAGCGCCCATGGCTTTCAATGCTTCCACCCACTGATCAGCCATCAAAGGCAACTGTTTCTTAAAAACCTCTATTTGTGGATACAAATCCATCAGCTGCATAAAAAAAACGTTGGGCATGGTTTCATACCACCAGTCGTTTCCTGAAGAAGAAACAGGATGGTTGAGATAAATATACTCCTGTGGTCGCTTGTTGAAATATTCCTGCACCATTAATGCCCAGTTGTGCTCAAACTGATTGGATTTATCTATCCCGGTAAGTGTTGCGCCAACCACGGCAGGGATAACATTGATTGCTTCCCCCGAATTAGGATATTGGGTGCCTACAGCCGTATGCAAACCAAAACTTGGAAAGCCGGGATAGTTGACCGATTGATCCCTGAAGAAAACCAAGGGCAGATATTCTCCCGTAATATTCTCATTAAACACCAGGGAGTCGTAGCCGTGGGCTACTTCTTTCCAGTTTCTCATCTGATAAGGCTGAGGAAAATCAGGCATTGAATTGATGCGTGGGATATCGATTTGCTGTCCTCTACCGGTAGAAATAAACATAAAGGTCATAATGACTGCCATCCACCATTGCATACTTTTTACATACATTTTCATCGACTAAGGGTTTTATTGATGTGGCACGATGGAGTGAATAAGCAGAGAAAGCGGGGAGAGATCCAATTCAAATATAAGCTATCCCCAACCAGTTCATCATATTTAATAAGAGCGAAGGTCTTGAAAATTCCATCATGTTTTTTTCTTTAAAGGTACCAACAACCTTTGGCAAGTATGTACACTATAGTTTCAGAAATGTAAAGGGGGTTATCAAAAACCGATGCCGCATGGTACAAAAAGCAGAAAGCACCCCTTGTTATAAATAACAGGCAGTGCTTTAGGCTTAAGGTAAGTCTTACTATATATAAGGTGGAAATTACTTACCCGCAATATGTTTAAGAATGTTTATTCAATGGTACCTTCAAAGTTCTGAATAAATTCATCCAGGTTGGGTTGTGTAGTAAAATGATCTTCCTTAAAAAATACGAGAAGAGGTTCAAATTGTTTGGGTTCCCGGTAGCCTGGAATGGCGGTAATAAGGTTAAGTTGTTCATCAAAAAAGGCTACGGAAGGATAACTCATTTTCCCCTGAAGCACAGCTTTGGCGAAGTTATGCGAAGATCTTCTTCCGCTGGGGTTTTCATTGATGTATTGCTGACCTCTGAATGAAATGGGTTCTGATTGTTCGGCATTTAATTTTACAGCATAATAATGTTCGTTTATGTATGCTGCGATTTCGGGATGGGAAAATGTATTGGCATCCATGCGTTTGCACCATCCACACCAATCGGTATATACATCGACAAAGATTTTCTTTGGGTTTTCCTTTACAAGTTTTTCTGCTTCCTCTATTGAGATCCAGTTTATTCCTTGCTGGTTTTCATTTTCACCTGGGAAAAGGCTGGTCGTCATAAAGAGAATGATAGCGGTTAAAACAATTGCTGATTTATTCATAATGTAGAATTTAATTAAAGGTTCCTGATTTTCTGTTTTTAATAAGAAGGTTTTAAATTACATGTTACTATCCAATAAGTTGTCACAAAAACAGATGATTTAAATTGATGATTCAGATGGCAAAAATAGTGCTAAAATTTAATATTCGATTTTAAAACAATAGAATTTAGAAATTGTTGGCAATGAAATTCTTCTGCAAAGAATAATTAAAGCACTTAAAAGCCAGGATTAATTTATAATTTCGCAACAGCGAAAAATATCAAGTAAAGATATAAAGCAATAAGGTGTTTCAATCAAAAAAACGATACGATAGTCTATCTCCGGGAAGAATTGCCTGGCAGAAGTTCAAAAGCAATACCATTGCTATGGTGGCATTAGGGTGGATTGTGTTTAATGTTTCTATTGCTACACTGGGTTACCTAATCACTCCCGACTCAAGTCCTTTTGCCAACAGTCAGCATCTGGAGGTTTCGGCAAAAAAGCCGGGCACAACAGTTCAGTTTGTACAGATAAGAAAAAACCTTTCATTACCGGATAGGAATATTTTTCAACAAATGTTGTATGGTAAAACAAATCCCTATCTGGAAATACCAATAACGGAATATGATTTTGAAGATGGTGAAATGCTTGCGAAAAAATATTCCGGATTTGAGCAATTTGAGGGGATGGAGATACAATACTCCATAGCAGATGTGTTATTTACTATAGATTCGGCAAAAACTATACAGGACAGCATCATGGCATACCGCCAAGACAAAGAGGCAGAAACCTATGGAAAGCAAGACCTACAAAGTAAAATAGAAGAAGAGAATATTATTACCCGCACCTATTGGATGGGGACAGATCGATTTGGGCGGGATATGCTTAGCCAGATTATCATCGGAGCCCGAATTTCACTCTCTGTTGGCTTCATCGCTATAGCCATTGCCTTGCTTTTGGGGGTTCTGATGGGTAGCCTGGCTGGTTTTTACCGTGGACGAGTGGACAGTTTTATTGTTTGGCTGATCAATGTTGTTTGGTCGGTTCCCACCTTATTGCTCGTGATTGCCATTACCTTTGCCCTGGGCAAAGGATTCTGGCAAATATTTATTGCTGTAGGACTGACCATGTGGGTAGATGTGGCAAGGGTGGTAAGGGGGCAGATTATCAGCCTGCGGGAAAACGAATATATCGAAGCAGCCAGGGCATTAGGATTGCCAGGACTGAGGATTATTAAAAACCATTTGCTCCCCAATATTATCGGTCCGGTAATAGTCATTTCGGCAGCAAATTTTGCATCAGCCATTCTTATAGAGGCAGGATTAAGCTTTTTGGGCATAGGAGTGCAGCCCCCCATGCCTTCGTGGGGAAATATGATCCGTGAAAACTATGGTTTTATTATACTGGACAAGGCATTTCTGGCCGTAATACCCGGAATATGTATTATGTTGCTGGTTATGGCTTTTATGATGGTTGGCAATGGGCTAAGAAATGCACTGGATAAAAGTCCGGCAAATTATTAATAAGCCAACAGTCAACCCTGTTTTTTAGGGAAAACTACGCTCACTTTCAAGCCATTGTTGTTCTGAATATTCCAACTCCCATGAAGCTGATCTTCAGCGATAATCTTGATCAGGTTAAAACCCATATGTGATTGGTGTCGCAGCTCAAATCCTTCCCTAAGGCCATTCCCATTATCAACCACTCTGAGCTCATAATTTAAAGGGTTTTCATAAAAAAACACCTCTACTTTTTTATCCACATGATCCTTGCTATTGTTAAAAGAAAAGGCATGTTTATATACATTGGTAACGAGTTCATTGATTATCAAACCACAAGACATCGCCATATCAATACTTAGGAAATAACGCTGCATTTCAATGTGGTTATTTATTCTGATATTAGATCCATAAGCTCCTCTTATGTTTGATGTAATCTTTTGGATGTAATCATCAAATTTAATATCCACTAAATTAGGCGATTTGTACAAATCCTCGTGAACATATGCCATGGCCGCCATTCTCTGCTCAAGCTCGCGAAAGGACTCTATATGTTTTTCTTCCTTAATATGCCTACTTTGCATGCGGATAAGCGATATAATTACCTGCATATTATTCTTAACCCGATGATGGATCTCTTTTATTAAAGTTTCTTTTTCATTCAGATCAGACATAATCTTTTCTTCAGAAGTTCTTCTTTCTGTAATATTTTCAATCATCAGGCTTACCGACTGAATCATATCATCATTGTTTTCAAAAACAGGATTACTATAGAACTTAAAGAATACTTTGTCACCCTTAAGGTATATCTCTTTTTCCAACTCCACTGAATTACCTTTCAGAGAACTACCTATGGCATCAGCCATAAGTTCATGAATCAGAGGGTTTTCAATGAGTCGAACAGATTTTACATCTTCCAGAGACATACCTATAAACTCCCTAAACCAATAATCTGCCTTGGCATTAAAACCATTGATATTTAGTTCATTATCAAATAATATCATACCATGAGCATGGGTCTTTAGAATAGCCTTAAGATCATTGTCTGCTTTCTGTATATTCTTTTTTGCTTCATTCTCCTTTTTTAGCATTAAAATATTATTTCTCTGACGTAAAAGCAGAAAGATAAAAAGAGCAATCATAAGTCCTGTAAGAAATAACAGAGCCAAAACAAGAGCGATTGTGCTTGACTGCTTAATTTTTTCTTGTTGAAAAACGTGTTCCTGCTCCAGAAGCTCAATTCTTTGTTGTTTCTCCCGGGCTCTGAGACCAATCTGGAGTTCGTTGATTTGTCTGGTCTTTTGCTCATCAAGAATTTGCTGGCTCAATTCATGATGAGCTGTTGAATATTCAAATCCTTTTTTATAATCACCTGATGCGGCATAATAATCGGCCAATTGTTTTAAGGCCAGCTGCTCTGAAAACTTCAACGCATGATTACGCGCCAACTCAAGGCCTTCAAGGGTGCTGTAAATTGCATTGGTTATTTGCCCCCTATTAAAAAATACTTTCCCAATACTTATCAGGGATAAGGATATCATTCGCTGGTCTCCAATGGATGAAGCCATCTGGAATGATTTAGTATAATATTCACTTGCTTTAGCAAAGTCATTTATTTCTTCAAACAACTCTCCCAAACTATTATAACTTTCTACAATACCCACCCGATCATTGATTTCTAATCGTTGTTCAAGGCTTTTATTAAAGGATTCAAGGGCTTTATTATATTCTTGTTTGTGCCGGTAAACCAGTCCAATATTATTCCGGGTGGCTGCTATTCTTTGCACGTATTTCATATCACTAAAGATATCATGTGCGCGGGAATATAGTTTCAGTGCCTCATCCCAGTTAGACATCTGGAAATGAATCCCTCCAATATTGTTATAGGATTGGGCCATTCCTTCCCGGGATTGCAGAAAGGTATATATATCCAGGGCCTGATGAAAATATTCCAGGGCATCGGTAAGATTAGCCATGCGTGCTTCCACTATGCCCAAACTACTATATGCAACAGCAATACTAGTAGAATCGCTCAGCTCAATGTACGACTCTAAGGCCTGTAAATAATAATCTTTAGCTATTCCAAAAACACCTTGCCGACTATATACCACACCAATATTATTAAGCAATTTAGCATTCTTAAGAAGAATCTGATCTTTGAAAGGTGAGGTATACAATATGTGCAAGTTATCCAAAATTGTTTTTGATTGGAAATAACTCTCAAGTGCATCATCAAAATTCCCCTGATCGGAAAGGATAATCCCCCTATATCGTAAACTTTTAGCCATAAGCAGGTCAGCATCCGGAGAAAGGGATTGGCCGGATGTTTTCAAGCTTACTGAATGAGCCGTTTCATATGCTTTTTGATAATAATATAAAGCCTGAGAAGGATCGGAATACTCAAAAGCATCACCGATCTTGATATAGAGATCTGATTTTTGCAAAGCATTATCTGTTTGCCGGACAAGATTGAGCAGACTATCAGCTTTAGAAGCAAATGCTGCCTGGTGGATTAAAATGAAAAAACAAATAACCTTAATTCGCATCCACAGTGGCATATAAACATTTGTATAAGCTATTGATAAAAAGATTCCTCATTTCAGAAAACCGAAATGTACATTTAAACAAAATAAAACTCAATCATAAAAAGATAGACCTATGAAACCATTTGCCTACTAGAAAAGCCAAGTAATCTGACTATTTTCGAAGTATAATGAATAAGAAAGTTCAGTCTATTTATCAGTAGCTTTAATATAAAACATAAGGATAGTGTTGAGCTCTCTGACATTTCGTTCAGATTCTACAAGCTTTGTATTGAGATCTTCGATTTTTTCCTTTGCTGTAAGAAGTTTATGTTGGGATACATCACCAATTCGAGTAATTTTCACCGCATCAGTAAGCAAGGATTCATATTCTTTAACTATATCTTTCAAGGTTTCCAGTAAATCTTCGGGAGATACATTTGTTTTGTCCAGGGTACTGCGGTATTCTTGAAGTTTAGCGAATTCCTTAGAAAAAACCTCTTCCGTCTTATCTATTCTTCTGTTTGTATTCATAACACACCATCTTGGTTCAAAATATTAAATTTTATCAACCGGAATAAGTTGGTAGTTTACATCCATTTCCATGAAAAGTCTTTCTCCACTATCGAGGCTGTCGTCATCGTCTTCGGTATAATACCAATTGACAGTTACATCTTTACCTTCAAGAGTATATTTTTCAATTATCTCCAGTAAGTTTAGGAAAGATTTTGAGGTGCTGGTGTTGAAATAATAAATATAAAAATTGATCATTAACTTATTAGTTTCATTATCCAGATAGGCCTCTAGCCATTTGGAAAGTGGCTTATAAAATTCGTTGGCATTTTCAGGATAGCTTGATCCATAAATTCTTATCTCTCCTTTTTGCAAATCAGTTTTGATTTCCGGAGTGTATTTGGTTGCCTCAATATATAGGTTTTCCATGATATAAATAGTTGTATTTTTTAATTACTATCCGATAATGATATTTGCCCCTAAATAAAAATAATACTGTTCGTTATCAATGGGTTCAAAGATAAATTCAACAGGCCTTCCCGACCGCCGAACCATATCAAAGAACCCTAATCCGGCTCCTTTACTATCGCCTTCGGCCATTTTTCTTCTTCTGTTTAGATAATGGTCTTTAATTTCAACTTCATTAAGGGAGTTTATGAGTTGGCATTTGCTAGTTAAATTCTCCTTTTGCTGTTCATTAACCAAATTGGCGGTTACCAATCTATAGCCATTTGGAAAGGCTAGAACCAACACACTACCTAAACCGATAGACTTTCCATTAGAGTCCGATCTAAGGTAACTATAGTGCAATACATTCTGTGTCATCTCAATATAGATGGCAAATATTTTGTTAACAATATTAAGTGGATGGTATTGATGCAGTTCACTTCTTAAAACCTCACCCATTCCCACAATAGTTTCCTGCGACATTACTCCGTTAAAGGCTATCATCGTATTGCCTTTAGTATTTTTAACAAAACCGGATTGAAGGAGCTCTTCGATGGTTTTCTGCATCAGCAATTCGTTTACATTTTGATTAGTACTCATATCTAATTAAAGGCAAAAATAGACAATTATTTTTAAACTTTTAAAGCTATATGCAAAATATTTAGCTATAAACAACAAAATGTTATGCTTTACTACCAAGAAGAGGAACAAATCTGAAGTTACCATATTCTCTTTTCTCGAAATCATTTTCTGTTATTTTCTTTATAGTAGTCATAATTTGCTTGTCATCCACGCCTACCGGAATGACTAAAATTCCACCGGGCTTTAGCTGTTGAAGCAGTGCATCGGGTACCTGAGGGGCTCCTGCAGTAACTAAAATTTTATCAAATGGTGCATACGCAGGCAATCCCTTGTAACCATCTCCGTAAAATAACTTGGGTATATAACCCATTTGTTGCAAAAGAACTTTAGCTTTTTGATGCAATGGCCTGTGCCTTTCAACACTAAACACCTTGGCACCCATCTCCAATAAAACACAGGCCTGGTAACCACTTCCCGTACCTATTTCCAGTATTTTCTCGTCTTTCTTAACGTCAAGCAATTCTGTTTGAAAAGCCACGGTAAAAGGCTGACTAATAGTCTGGCCAAGACCAATAGGAAAAGGTTTATCCTGATAGGCAATCTCAATAAACGACGTATCAAGAAAATAATGACGGGGAATCTTTTCTATGGCCGCCAAAACGCCAATATCTTTTATTCCTTTCTCTTTAATACTTTCGGCAAGCTTTCTTCGCATGCCCTTATGACGATAAGTATCGGTTAACATTGAAACACTTTTGAAGATGAAAAATCAGTATTTCGCATTGGTATACGCAAAAAATCCTGTAAAGTTATAGGGCCAAAAAACCTTTCCCTTGGTTAAATAATTTACTTTTGCACAGATTTAAAGGTTTTCTGGTTCTAAAAGTTGCCTTAGAAAGGGCAAATTTAACCATTTATTACTAAAAACTCGAAAAAGTGAATAAGATAGGCGTATTAGGAGCTGGACATCTGGGCAAAATTCATATCAAATGCATAAAGCTATCCGGTTCTTTGCAACTGGCAGGGTTCTATGATCCTGATGAGGTTACTGCTCAGGAGGTACAAGCAACTTTAGGAGTTAAGAAATTTCACTCGGCCGATGAGCTAATTGATGCCTGTGACATTATTGTTATTGTAACCCCCACCCTATCTCATTATAATTGTGCAGTCCATGCTATGAAAAAATTCAAGCATGTGTTTATAGAAAAACCCCTCACCACAACTTTATATGAGGCCCGTAGGCTCATTGATCTGGCCAAGGAAGCAAATGTGAAGGTGCAGGTGGGGCATGTTGAACGTTTTAATCCTGCCTTTTTGGCCACTTTGCCCTACTTCGGTAATCCCATGTTCGTAGAGGCTCATAGGCTTGCTATTTTTAATCCCCGGGGAACAGATGTCCCGGTGGTTTTGGATCTTATGATACATGATATTGACATTATTTTAAGTGTGATTAAATCGCCCATAAAAAAAATAAATGCCAGCGGGGTAGCAGTCGTATCTCAAACACCAGATATTGCCAATGCACGTATTGAATTTAACAATGGGTGTGTAGCAAATTTAACTGCCAGCCGTATATCCATGAAAAATATGAGAAAATGCAGATTCTTTCAAAAAGACAGCTATATTGCCGTTGATTTTTTGAAAAAAGAATCAGAAATAATACAGCTGAAGGATGCACCCATAGATCCTGGACCTTTTTCTATGATTATTGGAACGGGGAAAGAATGTCAACAAAAAGAAATTTTCGTAGAAAAACCTCAGGTATTATCCACCAATGCCATTCAAACAGAGCTTGAAACATTTTACCAAAGTATTATCAATGATACCATCCCTCTGGTAACTATTGAGGACGGATATAACTCTCTTGATCTTGCTTACAGAATAATGGAAAAGATTAATTATTAAAGCAGAGAATCCGAAAATTAAAGAACTTCCTTTTATCCTTCATTGCTTTATGATCCTTTACGGGTGCTCCAATTTATAAGGGAAGACAATTCTTGAATATTCCTATTTCCTTTTTAGAGATTCAGGGCACGACAAAACGCCTACAAAATCTGCTGCAGTAATGCTATGGATATATAAATACAAAAAAAAATACTTAAAAAGTAGAATCCAAATACTTAAAAAATAAAAAATACGTTTCTATATAATAAATTTTAACCCTTGGGGTTAATACTACTTGCATACTATATTTAGAAACTTTACCAAAGCGAATAAAAACATAAGTCAAGCAGCGTGAACAAAAAGTTACAAAGGCTTCAGGTACAGAAATATATAACTGCCGATTTCTTTTCAGCATTCTTCTCCTGGTTTTTATTCATCGTTTATCGACAGAGTAATAACAATGGAAAGCTAAGCACCATCACCAATGAAATCTTCATTGACCAGAATCTCTTACTCGGTATTTTCACCATACCCTTATTCTGGTTGTTCTTGTATGCGCTTAGTGGAAGCTATAAGAAAGTGCTCCGACGTTCAAGGCTCAATGAATTTGCCCAAACCTTGCTGATCACTTTTATTGGCGTATTTATTATTTTCTTTGTGGTATTATTAGGTGATGAAGTAAATACCAATGCACAATACTATCGCTCATTTGTGGTACTTTTTTTATTACACCTTTCCTTTACTTCTGTTTTTCGGTTTGTTCTTTCTTCTATTACGTCACATCGCATACACAACAGGATAATTGGCTTTAACACTGTCATTGTAGGCAGTCAGAAGCAAGCACTGAACATATATAACGAAATGGAGTCTCAGATAAAATCTTCGGGGAATAAGTTTATAGGTTTTGTTAATGTTAATTTATATGATCACTACCTCATACAGAAACATCTACCCAGGCTGGGCTGGTTTAAGGATCTCAAATCCATTATAGAACAGTATGAAGTTGAGGATGTGATTATTGCACTCGAGGCAAGAGAACATAAAAACATTGGAATCATACTTGCCGAATTATATCAAACCAATGTATTCATTAAAATCATACCTGATATGCATGATATTTTTCTAGGGTCAGTGAAAATGACATCTATCTTTGATGCTCCCCTAATACAGATTCAACAAGGTTTGATGCCTACATGGCAACTGTATATCAAACGATTTCTCGATGTTAGTGTTTCCATTGGAGCATTGATAATCCTGTCTCCGGTATATTTGATCACGGCAATAGCGGTAAAACTTTCCTCCAAAGGACCTGTTTTTTACTCTCATGAGCGCATAGGAATAAATGGCAGGCCTTTCCGTATGCATAAGTTCCGTTCCATGTTTATGGATGCGGAAAAAAACGGTCCGCAGCTCAGTTGCGAAGATGATCCCCGCATCACACCCTTTGGCAGGTTTATGCGTAAGGTCCGACTGGATGAAATACCCCAGTTCTACAATGTTGTAATCGGTAACATGTCGTTGGTGGGTCCTCGCCCGGAGAGAAAGTACTACATTGATCTGATTGTTCAAAAAGCCCCTCATTACAGATTGCTGCAAAAAATCAAGCCAGGCATCACTTCCTGGGGACAGGTGAAATATGGTTATGCTGAAAACGTGCCTGAGATGATAGACCGGCTAAAATACGACCTGTTATACCTTGAGAATATGTCGTTGGCAGTAGACTTTAAGATTCTCATCCATACCATACTTATTATTCTTCAGGGCAGAGGTAAATAAACCCAATGCATTGAAAGAATTATATTACACCTTGTTCAATCATTTGAACTATTTCTTCGATGATTTTATCTTCACCATAAGGATCATAATGATTTTTTAAATTATATCCAAAGATACGGCCAAAAGACTGCCAGAAAACAGCTGAAAGTGTTCCTCTGAAGTCCTTGAGAACATCATAAGATGTATGACTGGTCTCTCGATCAATAAGTTTTATAAGAATGTGCCCTTGGGTAAAGGTAAGGCGTCTCAATTCTCCCTCAAACTCTGCTTTTATTTGATCTTCAATTTCTTTACTGATTTTTTTTCTTTCTTTTTCCGACTCTATTCCCTCCAACAACTCAGCGTACTCCTGGAACTTTATTCCTGCAAGTTTGGCATAAGGATATACTTTTTTTACGTTTTTCACCAAACGACTATATCTCACTCTTTGAATAGGATTGTCGAAAATGCGTGGTGCAAAAAAACGCATGGTTGGCAATTCTATGTAAGGGATGGTATCACCCTCATGCACTACAGCCCGCCTAGTTTCACCGGGATTCTGATCATTCTGAGCCAATACAATACCGGGGCATAACATTGCCAGGGATGTAAAAAAAAGAATATATTTTAAATACCTTTTAGTCATTGTAATAAATTGAATATGGTGATGATTATCCAACGATAAAATAGGTTTCAAATTATATGCCAAAAAAAAGCACCTGTAAAAACAGATGCTTAAATTACTCTATTTTTTATACAATTCAAAATCTCAGGCTACTTTTAACCTACCCAAATTATTTGTATTTAACTGATTCTGGGCATAATCTATAGAAATATGAACGAGCTTTTTGCCAGTGCCCGATGGAGCATTGTACATGGCATCAAGCATGATCAGTTCACATATAGAACGTAAACCTCGTGCACCAAGTTTAAATTCAATAGCTTTTTCAACAATAAGTTCGTACACCTCATCATCAATTTTCAGCTCAAGCTCGTCAAGTTCAAACAGCTTAATATACTGCTTGATCAAGGCATTTCTGGGCTCGGTCAGGATACGTCTGAGCGCTTCTTTATCGAGGGGTTTTAAAAATGAAAGAACAGGCAAACGACCAACGAGTTCCGGTATTAATCCGTAGCTTTTTAAGTCTTGCGGTGCTATATATTGCAGCAGGTTTTCACGGTCAACAAATTGCTGATCCTTGTTATGGTTATAACCGATGGCATTGGTATGCAAACGGGATGAGATTCTTTTGTCAATACCATCAAATGCACCCCCGCAAATAAAGAGTATGTTTTGTGTATTAATTTGAACCATTTTTTGCTCAGGATGCTTTCTTCCGCCCTGGGGTGGTACGCTTACCACAGCACCTTCAAGTATTTTCAGCAACGCCTGTTGCACTCCCTCACCCGATACATCACGAGTAATGGAAGGATTATCACTTTTTCGTGCAATCTTATCTACCTCATCGATAAATACAATTCCTCTTTCAGCCGCTGCAACATCAAAATCAGCCACCTGCAGCAGTCTGGATAATATGCTTTCTACATCTTCTCCCACATAACCAGCTTCAGTAAGCACCGTAGCATCAGCAATGCAAAAAGGCACCTGCAACATTTTGGCAATGGTGCGGGCCATAAGGGTTTTACCCGTTCCGGTTTCACCTACCAGTACGATATTTGATTTCTCGATCTCAACATCATCATTTTGAGCAGTCTTATTGATAAGAGAGATTTTACCAATTCTCTTATAATGGTTGTAAACGGCTACCGAAAGAACTTTTTTTGCTTCATCCTGTCCAATTACATACTGATCTAAATGCGCTTTAATCTCCGCTGGTTTTAAGAGTTTAAAGGATGGAATGCTTTCCTTCTTTTTCTGCTTCATTTCTTCAGCCACAATCAGTTGTGCCTGATCAACGCAACGATCACAGATATGAGCGTTAATGCCGGAAATAAGCATATCAACACTTTTTCCTTCACGCCCGCAAAAAGAGCATTTTCTGTTATCTTTAGACATATTATTTATTTGTTTTCTTCAATATAATAAACAAAAAGAGCATATTTTAGAAAAGGCAAATCTGCCCCCGCTACAATTCTAAAAGGAACCTTGCAAGCGCAATCCAGGCTCTGTAGGTTATGTAAAATATTAAATTAAATATTAATCATTACATTCAACACGCTTAAAGGGATAATAAAAATAACCCTTTTAAATGTATCTGAAAACTAATTTGAATTAAAAAAGCAATATCAGGAATTAAATAGTTTTTTTTGATGAAGTAAGAACTTCGTCGATCATACCATACTCAAGCGCTTCCTGAGCTGTCATCCAGTAATCCCTGTCGGAATCTTTCCAGATTTTCTCATAGTCTTGTTTGGTATGTTTGGCAATTACTTCATAAAGTTCCTTTTTCAGTTTAAGAATCTCCCTGGCTGTTATTTCGATATCACTGGCCTGTCCATCAACACCCCCCATGGGTTGATGAATAAGAACCCTCGAATGCTTAAGTGCAGTTCTTTTACCGTCCTGACCTGCACAAAGAAGCACTGCACCCATGGATGCGGCAATTCCGGTGCAAATTGTAGCTACATCGGGTGCAATATATTGCATAGTATCATAAATACCCAAACCTGCGTATACCGAACCACCTGGAGTATTAAGATAAATTTGAATATCTTTTCTGGAATCAACCGATTCAAGAAATAACAATTGTGCCTGAATGATATTAGCAACGTAATCGTTAATAGGTACACCCAAAAAGATTATCCTATCCATCATAAGGCGACTGAATACATCCATAGTAGCTACATTGAGTTGGCGTTCCTCTATAATAGTAGGACTGATGTAATTACCATGCACAGAAGTATAGTTATGTAAAGTCGCGCTGCTGATACCCATATGGCGGGTAGCATACTTTTTAAATTCGTCTTTTGGAAACATAGGATTATAAAATTAAGACTGATTACTCGTTTTGCTTTTTATATTTTTCGGTCATTTCAGCTACAAACTCATCAAAGGTTACTTCTTTCTCCTGTAAAGCAAGTTTTTCTTTCAACAAGTCAAGAACCTTAACTTCAAAAAGCTGATCGTATACTTTTTTGAGTTCTTCCTGATTTGATGCAATTCTCTTAACAAAATCATTCAACACTTCCTCATCAGGATCCTGCTGACCATATTGTCTAAGTTGCTGACGCATATAATTTTTGAGATACTCTGACACTTCTTCGTGTTTTACTTCGATTTTATATTCTTTAATCAGATAATTCTCAATTAATTGCCATTTAAAAGATTCTGCTAAAGTAACAAATTCTTTTTCTACTTGTTCAGCCGTAATTTCTTTGTTGTCAGTATTGGATTCAATAAGCCATCTTTTTAGAAACTCTTCGGGTAGAGACAAATTGGCTTTTGCAAGAATGGCTTTAACGGCCTCATTCTTAAAATTCTTATCTACATCGGCCTGATACTGTTTTTGCAGTTGTTCGGAAATAAACTCACGAAGGCCTGCTTCATCCTGAATATCTTTATCGGGCGCTACTTTGTCAAACAACTCCTTGTTAAGTTCGGCCGGATGGACTCTTGATATTCTTTCAATGGTGAATTTATAATTTTTGCCATATTGCTCGAGCTCTTCTTTGTTTACACCTAGCATAGTGGCCATCTCGGTTTCATTCTCAACGGATTTAACCAGATCAAGATGTATAGAATCTTCAATTTTCTTACCGATTAGTTCTGCTTTGGTTTGTTCATCTTTTATGTACTGGATATAAAGATTCGATTTATTTTTAAGTCCGTCTTCCAGAACATTGCCTTCACCATCGAGTTCGGCAAATTCTCCAAAAAGCACATCCCCTTCTTCTGATGTTTCAGGATTAATAAAATCGCCATTTCTTTTTTGAATATCTTCAATGGTTTCATTCACGATCTTATCATCAGCTTTTATTTTATGGTATTCGACAGAGATGGGATCGCTGAAGTCGATACTAATTTCGGGAGCTAACCCGATTTCGTAATGAAATTCAAAATCGCTCTGATTATCCCAATCGATTTCATTTGATTTCTCGTTGTCAGGAAGAGGATTTCCCAGAATATCAAGCTTTTGCTCCTTAATGTACTCGTAAAGAGAATCGGCAAGGATTTTATTTACTTCATCAGCCAAAACACCTTTACCATACATCTTCTTCACAATACCCATGGGCACTTTACCGGGTCTGAAACCAGGCATTGAAGCTTTCTTCTGCAGGTCCTTCAAAGCCTTATCTACTTGTTGCTGATAATCCTCTGCTCCTAATTGAATTTTCAAATTCGCTGTAAGTTCACTTGTTTTCTCCTGAACGATATTCATATGCTTCTTTTTATATTAGGCTATGGCTTACTCTAAGTAAGCACAAAACTCAACTAATTATAAATCAATTAACTAAAAAATTAAAATAAAAAAATACCCCGTTAGATTGAATGAACTGGTGTATCTTACGGGGTAATTACTCATACTATAATTTTGTGCGGATGAAGGGACTCGAACCCCCACGCCTTACGGCACCAGATCCTAAGTCTGGCGCGGCTACCAATTACGCCACATCCGCGTTTTGATTTGGGAGTGCAAATATACAACATTTTATTTTTCATCCACTCTTTTCGTTGAAAATAATTTACAAGATTTCTTAAACTATTTCCTGTGAACACCTGCAAAATTCATCCTGTAAACTGTTGTGCGCAAATTTACCAGGATCAATTATTAAACTTCTGCTCAGGGGGAAGTGTAAACGTAAATACGGTGCCTTTATCCAGTTCACTTTCAAAAGTAATGATACCGCCCTGTTTTTCCACGAACTCCTTGCAAAGCAACAGTCCCAGTCCACTACCCTTTTCATCCATAGTGCCATAGGTTGAATGAAGGGTATCGATACGAAAAATTTTCTTTTTACTCTCTTCTGACATGCCCACCCCATTGTCTTCAATGGAGATGTAAACGTTGTGCTCTTTAATCTCGCTTCTTATTTCAATCCGGCCCCCTTCGTCGGTATATTTAAGCGCATTTGAAAGCAAATTACGAATAACAGTATCTGTCATATTTCTGTCGGCCCAAACGGGTGTATTGTCATCAACCAGATCAATCAGGGTAATTTTCTTCTCCTTAGCATTATTCTTAAAAAGGTTGAGATTTTCCTTCACGATTTCATGAATGGCTATGTACTCGGGTTCATATCTGATTTTCCCAGTTTGGGTGCGTGACCATTGCAAAAGATTCTCCAACAGATTATTGATTTTAAGAACCGATTTATCCAGCTCCAGAGCCAGATCCTGCAATTCTCCAGTAGTAAGATTTTCCATATCTCTTTTTAGAATACGAGAGAAACTCACGATAGCTGCAAAAGGATTTCTTAAATCATGAGAGATAATGGAAAAGAACTTATCCTTGGTTGAATTGATTTCAATGAGATGTCGTTCCGACTCTTTAAGTTTATGATTAGATAATTGGAGTTGATGATTAAGTTCCTCCGATTTTTTCTTCTGTTCAAGCAAATTATGATTAAGACTGACTAGCTTTTCATTGGACTGGCTGATTTCATCTTTTTGTTTTTCAAGCAGGATATTGGCATTTTTGGCAATTAAAAACCGGTTGTAGAGCAAAAACAAGGTAATAAGAATAAGTATCACCCCGGCAATGAGGAAATTCTTCAACAATCTGTCTTTCTGTGAACTGAGAAAGTTAATCTGTTCAGTCTTTTGCTGCAATTCAATTTCACTTTCTTTTTTCTCCCTGTCGTACATAAGTTGCAACTCAATTGTCCTGCGCCGGCTGTCTTCGTTATATATACTGTCTTTGGTGGTAATAAATAACTTCTGAAAACTGAAAGCCTGTTCATATTCGCCCATGCGTGCCCAAAGGTCGGCCATAGCAGCATAATTATCAGAAACCAATTTTTTTAATCCAACATCGTTAGAAATAGCAAGACTTCGATTGAAATAATTGCGTGCCTGAGGCAACTCTTTTGCTTGCATATGCAACAGTCCCAGGTAATGATAGGATTTTGCAATACCACTTTTGTCGTCTACTTCCTGATATAAACCCAATGCTGTATTAAGATATTCCTTACTATTATTATTGTCGTTCATCAGATAATACAAATACCCCAGATTAGTGGCAGAGTTGGCGATTTCTCTTTTATCATTAAGTTGCTCTCTTATTTCCAAGGCTAGTAAAAAATATTCCTTTGCTTTATCTAACATCATTTTCCCCTGATATACCGAACCTAGATTATTATAGGAAAATGACATTCCTTTTATGTCTCCAGCTTCTTTTTTAATCGCCAGAGACTGCATGTGATACTCTTCTGCAAGTTCGTAATCTCCCTGATACTGAGCAATCATACCCAAATTGTTGAGCACCGCCGCCATGCCCGGTTGGTGTTCGTTTTTCTCATAACCACGTAAAGCTTTAAAAAAGTATTCCATCGCCTTGTCATAATAACCCTGATCAGAAAAGATGATTCCGAAATTGGTATTTGATCGTGCTATTCCAATGGGATCATTAATATCACTATAAATATCAAGAGCTTCCAAATGATAATCCAAGGCCATGGAGAAACTACCCATCTGCCAGTAAATGACGCCAATGTATGAAAGTGCAGTAGCAATTTTTTCTTTCTCATTCAACTTCTCGGCAATGCTTAGGGCAGTCTTTGCATATTCCAGCGATTTCACCGGTCGTATTGATTTTATTTCCCAGGCAAGATCAAAACATGCTTCCATTACTATCGAGTCGGGTGATTCTTTGGATTCGATAATCTGAACTAAACTATCCAGACTTGGTGATAGATTTTGTGGTTGTGCATTAGCAAAAAAGAGCACTGAAATGGCAATCGTTGAAAGAATTCTTTTCAATAAGATGAATGACATCATAATTGTGTCGGGTATAGTATTTTTTGAACGGTTAACAAATGTGGCAAATATATAAATTATTATTGATTAATCGCAAGTTTTATCTCTTTGAGCGGTTTAAGCATTTTTGTCGTTCGATAAATATTTTCTGAATGCATTTTTTATTTAGAATAAATTTAAATTACAGACATAATGGGCTTTTATATTGGACAGAAAAGTATTTTACCATACATTTGAGTGCTAATACGCATAATTATACCATAAGGAGAAAAAAAGATAACGAGTATGAAACAGATTCGCAAATTACTTCAATTTCTTCAACCACCTGTTGGCTGGAGGGTTTCGGTAATCGTACTTATGGGAATATTTACAGGGTTATTCTTCCTGCTTCTTCACATCTCAAGAGCTACTTCCTATCTGTCTGATGACCCAAGGAGTTGCATCAACTGCCATGTAATGTATCCTCAATATGCATCATGGGCCAAAGGCAGTCACG
>JBEPXC010000042.1:0-20154 GCA_041642035.1 Sphingobacteriia bacterium | reverse complement strand
TCATTGGCATGGGCGAACAACCCACCAAAGCCTTTACTCAAAAACGAGATTCAAGCATTACCAAAGGATTCCAACTTCTAAAAGAAGGGGGAATAGACTCCTTTGCCAGTGCAGGAAATACCGGGGCCATGCTGGTGGGGTCAGTATACAGTGTAAATGTCGTACAGGGGATAATTAGGCCAGCAACCACTTCCGTGTTGCCTAAAGAAGATGGTGGTGTGGGTGTGCTTATTGATGTAGGTACCAATCCTGATACCAAACCCGACGTACTTTACCAGTTTGGTTTGCTGGGATCCATTTTTGCTGAATATGTATATGGCATCAAAAACCCAAAAGTTGGGCTGCTTAACATAGGTGAAGAAGAAGAAAAAGGCAACCTGCTCAGCCAATCAGCTTACAGGCTAATGAAGGATACCAACGATTACAATTTCATTGGCAACATCGAAAGCAGGGATTTATTCAATAACAAAGCAGATGTAATCGTATGCGATGGGTTTACCGGCAATATAGTATTGAAACAAGCCGAATCGATGTACCGTTTGGTGAAAGAAAGAGGCATTAGCGACGAATTCTTTGACCGCATGAATTATGAAAACTATGGTGGCACCCCTATACTGGGCATCAACAGCACCGTCGTCATAGGACATGGCATTTCCAACGATATTGCCATTAAAAACATGATCTTATTATCCAAAGATGTGTCTGAGGCAAAGCTGGCCGAAAGGATTAATTCGGCCATGAGCAAGTACACCCACTCTAAGGGCTTCACTGACAAACCTGAGACAACCGTATAAAAACTACTTAACACTACACTGTATGACAAGAACCAGGGCGGCCATCACTGCAATTCATGGCTATGTACCGGAATATATCCTTACCAATGCGGAGCTCGAAACAATGGTTGATACAACCGATGAATGGATAACCACCCGCACAGGAATTAAAGAAAGACGGATCTTAAAAGGTGAAGGGCAAGGCACTTCTCAAATGGGGGCCGAAGCGGTAAAGGGGTTGTTGGAAAAAGCAGGAGTGAAACCCGAGGAAATCGATTTGGTGATTTGTTCCACCGTTACCCCCGATATGAAATTTCCGGCTACGGCCAATCTAATCTGTCATAAGACAGGGATTAAAAATGCCTTCAGCTTCGACACCAATGCTGCTTGCTCAGGTTTTATATACACCCTGGTTACCGCAGCTCAATATGTTGAGTCGGGAAGATACAAGAAAGTGATTGTTGTAGGTGCCGATAAAATGTCGTCTATAGTTGATTATACCGACAGGCAAACCTGCGTTATTTTTGGTGATGGAGCTGCAGCTGTATTGCTGGAACCCTCAGAAGAAGAAAACGGCATTATGGATCACATCTTCCAGTCTGATGGAAGTGGGCATATTCATTTACATATGAAGGCTGGCGGATCGGCTTATCCCCCCACCCATGAAAACATCGATGCCCGAGAACATTTTGTGTATCAGGAGGGTCAGGCTGTATATAAATTTGCAGTGAAAAATATGGCAGATGTGGCTGCTGAAGTAATTGAAAGAAATAACCTCAAACCCGAAGATATTGCTTGGTTGGTGCCTCATCAGGCTAATATGCGCATTATTGAAGCCGTTTCCAGAAGAAGTGGTGTGCCCATGGAAAAAGTTATGGTCAACATCGACCGATACGGCAATACGACCAATGCAACGATTCCCCTTTGTTTGTGGGAATGGGAAAAACGTCTTAAAAAAGGAGATAATGTAGTACTGGCAGCTTTTGGTGGCGGTTTTACCTGGGGATCCATCTGGCTCAAATGGGCATATGATCCCAAGTAAATGGCGAAGTAAATGATCTTCTATTTTTTTAGTTTCTCGTTGTTTTTATGACGCCGGGCATCGCGCAGGGTGTTCTTTTCCAGGTTCTTTTCAAGGGCTCTGGTGAGATCAACACCGGTTTGGTTGGCAAGGCATATTAAAACAAATAGTACGTCGGCCAGCTCATCTGCCAGATCTTTCCCTTTGTCACTCTTTTTAAAGGATTGTTCTCCATACTCCCGGGCAATAATCCGTGCCACCTCCCCTACCTCCTCGGTAAGCATAGCCATATTGGTCAATTCGTTGAAGTACCTTACACCCGTGGACTTAATCCATTGATCTACTTTTTGCTGCGCTTCAAGTATTTTCATGTCGTTTACTCTTTATTTTTACTGTCAATAATTATCGTAACCGGCCCACTATTAATGAGAGAGACATCCATCATGGCACCAAAGATCCCGGTTTTGACTTTACCTGAGCCCAGCGTTGCGTCCAGCGTTGCAATGAATCTTTCGTAAAGGGGAACAGCCGTAGGAGGTTTGGCAGCCTTTATATAGGAAGGTCTGTTGCCTTTTTTGGTGCTGGCATGCAGGGTGAACTGGCTAATCAGCAAAACCTCACCTTCAACCTCCGGCAAAGAACGATTCATAACTCCTTTGCTATCATCAAAGATTCTCAGGCGGGCAATTTTCCCACACAACCATCCGATATCGTCCAATCCATCATCCTCTTCTATTCCCAGTAACAACAAAAGACCTGTTGTGACGGATGCATGTATTTTGCCATCAATGGCAACCGAAGCTTCCTTTACTCTTTGTAAAACTACTCGCATAGATTTTAATCCGTTTCAAAAAAAGAAAACAACTTAAGATTACAAGTTTACCCGGCTACCGCACAAGCTGCTGTAGCCCCTTAAAAGCCCTTAGGCGCGGTTATCTTCACCCGACAATATATTGAGATAACTCTGATAGCGCATCATGCTTATTTCGCCTGTTTCGACCTTTCCTTTCACGGCACAACCGGGTTCGTGCTCGTGCGTGCAGTTATCGAAACGGCACAGATTAAACAACTTCCTCATTTCAGGAAAATAATGCCCCAGCTCCCATTTTTCAAAATCTATCAGTCCGAATTCTTTAATCCCCGGTGTATCGATGATAAACCCGCCCTGACTTAATGGAAACATTTCAGCAAAAGTTGTGGTATGCTTTCCTTTCAGGTGTACCAATGAAATCTGGGTGGTTTTGAGATTCAATGCTGGCTCGATAGCATTAACCAAGGTGGATTTTCCAACGCCGGAATGCCCCGAAAGCAGTGAGGTTTTATTCTTAAGCAAAGCAGAAAACTCATCCAGCCCCGTCCCCCTGGTAGCGCTGACCTTAAGGCATTCATACCCCAGGGGGCGGTATATATTGATGAGCTCATCAAGGTATTTCAGCTCCGGCTCTTCATACAAATCAACTTTATTGAACACGATGCATCCTTTTACACTATATGCTTCGCAGTTAACCAAAAAGCGATCAATAAACCCAGTGGAAGTGCGTGGTACATACAAGGTAGCTATGAGCAATGCCTGGTCAAGGTTAGCAGCAATAACCTGGCTTCTCCTGCTCAGATTGGTCGATTTCCTAATAATATGATTTTTCCTTTCAAGAAGCTCATTGATTATCCCGGTCTTTTGTTCTGGTTCGGGAGAAAAAATTACCCTGTCACCCACAGCAACCGGATTGGTAGAACGCAGACCATCCATTTTAAATTTGCCACGCAGGCGACAATCCCATGTATGCCCGCTCTCATCAAGCACTTTATACCAACTGCCGGTTGATTTTATAACTATTCCGTTCACTGTATCCTTAATTAATCGGTTTATAAAGCCATAAGGCCAGAATAACCAACCCTGGTTGTTCCATCGCCAAAAAATCCATCCTTGCTGAAAAGCCTTTCGGTCATTGCCATATTGGGCACTCGTTCAAAATTAGAAAAATAAAACCAATCGTATGAGTTTTCAGCTTGTTTTTTAGGAATCATACATATATCTTAAGATTCTCTGAACACTAATTACCTTTGCAACAAGGACATTTGGAAAGCTTTTTATATCTTTGGATAGCATTTGGGAAAAAACGCTAAAAAACCTCTGCCAGGTTCTTAAAGCGCATTTTCCTTACAGCGTAATCAATTCAATTTAAAAAAAAAAACAATATGAAGACCATCAAATGGGGAATAATTGGTTGTGGAGATGTTACCGAAATGAAAAGCGGCCCGGCTTTTACCAAAATTGCAGGATCGGAATTGATTGCAGTTATGCGCAGAGATGCCTCAAAGGCAAAGGATTATGCCAAAAGACATGACGTGCCTCACTGGTACGATGACGCCAGCAAACTCATTAATGACCCCGATGTAAATGCAGTATACATTGCCACCCCTCCCGGGTCTCATGCAGAATACGCAATTGAAGTTATGCGCGCAGGAAAGCCCGTATATGTTGAAAAACCTATGGCCGACGATTATTTGAAATGTAGGGAAATGATCAGGGTATCGGAAGAAACAAAAGTGCCACTTTTTATTGCCTACTATAGACGCTTATTGCCCGGATTTGTAAAGATTAAAGAAGCTATAGATGCAGGCGTTATAGGAAAGCCTGTATTTTTTCAGATCAAATTTTTCCAGCCCCCGAAGCCCGAAGATTTTAAATCACCCCTGCCCTGGCGGGTAATTACCGAAATATCAGGTGGTGGATACATCTATGACATGGGAAGTCATCAACTCGACTTTATTGATCATCTGCTGGGCCCTTTGCAAAGTGTAAAGGCCTTAACAGCAAACCAGAAAAACCTTTATCAGCCCGAAGATTTTGTTTCAGCAGGCTTTACAGGGCAAAATGGCATTGTAGGCAATGCGGTGTGGAATTTTGCTGCTCCGGTGCACAGCACGGAAGACAGCATTGAAATTACCGGCGAAAAAGGCAGCATTAAATTTTCCTGCTTCGGATTTACGCCTACCATTCTTATGGTAGAAGGCAAAACAAGTTACCTGGATAATCCTCGTCCCGATCATGTTCAAAAACCCTTAATAGAATCGATAGTGGGGGAATTGCGCGGTGAAGGAAAATGTCCAAGTACCGGTGTCACTGCCGCAAGAACAAGCAAATTGCTCGATGAAATCACGGGAAAGCATACGATTTAAAATCAACAGAACATCAATAAAAATACCCTTTGCATTATTGATGCTCAGTGCGAAATAATTCATACAGAAGAAAGAAAATATAACTGAATATGACCCTGGTTATTCAAAATATTACACGCACCTATGGCGATCAGAAAGCACTGGATGATGTATCGCTTGAACTAAAAGAAGGAGAAGTGGTCGCCTTGCTGGGCCCAAACGGAGCCGGTAAAAGCACCATGATGAAGATAATATCCTGCTATTTACCCCAAAACGAGGGAAACGTTTGGGTGTTTGGTCACAATGTAATAACCGAATCCTTAAAAGTGCGCTCTATGGTGGGATACCTGCCAGAGAACAACCCTTTGTATCTGGATATGTATGTACTGGAGTACCTGGAATTTGTTGCCGGTTTGCATAAGCTGGGCAACAACACCGGCAAACGGGTAAAACTAATGATAGAACAAACCGGCCTTGGACCTGAACAGCATAAAAAAATAGGTGCTCTCTCCAAAGGATATCGCCAAAGGGTAGGCATTGCCCAGGCCCTTATTCATGATCCTAAAGTATTGATTCTTGATGAGCCCACCACAGGACTTGACCCCAACCAGCTGATTGAAATACGCAATCTGGTAAAGGAAGTTGGACGTCATAAAACAGTACTTCTGTCTACCCATATCATGCAGGAAGTAGAAGCCGTATGCAACAGGGTTGTAATCATCAATAAGGGGAAAATCGTGGCCGATGCTCCCACAGCAGAATTGCAGCTTCTTACACGAAGCAGGCAGATTATTCACGCCGAGTTCTCTCTGGCTCATAACTTCGACAAGCTTAAGAAAATCAACGATGTGATAGAAGTTCAGGTGGTAAACGAAAGAACCGTGAAAATATTTACCCGTGGCGAAAAAGATCTCCGGGCCGATGTTTTCCATTTTGCTGTGGCCAATCAATGGGTAATAGTGGCTATGGGATTTGAAGATCAATCTATTGAAGAGGTCTTCCGCAAACTCACCATTGAAATTTAGTAAACACTCTAAAGATTAAATTCCTTACCTTTGCGCTGCTAAAAGAAAAAAATTAAGTTTAACTATATCATACTCTAAAAATGGGATATTTATTTACTTCTGAGTCAGTATCAGAAGGACACCCGGATAAAGTAGCGGATCAGATTTCTGATGCATTACTGGATGAATTTTTACGCCAGGATCCTGAATCAAAGGTTGCTTGCGAAACAATGGTAACCACCGGACTTGTGGTTTGCAGTGGGGAAGTGAAAACCCGCGCCTGGGTCGACATTCAAACCGTTGTAAGAGATGTGCTCAAAACCATAGGTTACACGGATTCTTCCTATAAATTTGAAGCCGAATCCTGCGGTGTTATTTCAGCCATTCACGAACAATCAGCCGACATCAATCAAGGCGTCGAGAGAGAAAAAGATGAAGAGCAGGGTGCCGGTGACCAGGGTATGATGTTTGGATATGCAAGCAGGGAGACCGACAATTTTATGCCTCTTACCCTGGAGCTTTCTCATATTCTTTTACTGGAATTGGCCGATATCAGAAAAAAAGCTGAAGTAATGACTTACCTCAGACCCGACTCCAAGGCACAGGTCACGGTTGAATACGATGAAAAAAATCAGCCCGTGCGCATTGACACCATTGTCATCTCTACTCAACACGATGAATTCGTGCCTTCCCTGGATGATACCTATCATGAAAAGAAGATTGCTGAGGCAAAAATGCAAAGCAAAATTAAAGAAGACATACAGAAATACCTCATCCCACGCGCAATGAACATGCTCCCCGGGCGTCTTAAGCCATTGTTTGCTAATGGATACAAATTGCTGGTTAATCCCACAGGTAAATTCGTTATTGGCGGACCTCACGGAGACAGTGGACTTACCGGAAGAAAGATTATTGTTGATACCTATGGTGGAAAAGGAGCTCATGGTGGAGGTGCATTCTCAGGAAAAGATCCCAGTAAGGTAGACCGCTCCGCAGCCTATGCTACCAGGCATATAGCTAAAAATATGGTTGCCGCAGGTATAGCCGACGAAATTCTAGTACAGGTAGCCTATGCAATTGGCGTTGCTGAGCCCGTGGGTATCTATGTCAACACATATGGCACTGCCAGGGTTGATATGAGCGATACACAGATAGCAGAAAAAATAAAAACTATTTTCGATCTTCGCCCCTTTGCCATTATCAAACGCTTTGGTCTAAAAAATCCCATCTATATTCCCACTACCACATACGGTCACTTTGGAAGAACACCCTATACCAAGGAAATAGAAGTGCTCTATAAGGATGCTGATACCACCACCAAAGTTATCGACGGCAAAGAACACCACTTCAAAACGGTGGATCTTTTCGCCTGGGAGAAACTGGATTACTTAGATGCATTGAAGAAAGCGTTCGGATTGGTATAAATACCTCTCTCACGTATAAAGTCATACACTCTTTGTGAAAGTAAAAACCTTGTCGATAATCCCCCGGCAAGGTTTTTTCGTATATCTGTTGATGATACATCAATAACAGGAGCCTTTGTTTTATGCAGATTTGGATAATGATCAAATGCATGGCTTTCATATCCCGGTCTTGGGTATACGTATACAGGGAGCATCTGAAGTATCTCATGGTAATTTTTCCACTTACCAAAAGCCTGTAGATTATCCCCTCCTATGAGTAATATGAATTTACGCCCGGGGTACTCTTGCTTTAAATGTAGCAGGGTATTATAAGTATAGTTAGGGTGTGGCATATCGAACTCAACATCACAAAGCCTGAACTGCTCAACATCCTCTATGCCCAATGCAAGCATCTCTTTGCGCAGATTCTGATCCGTAAGATTCTGGTCTGCTTTAAAAGGATTATGGGGTGTAATGACAAACCACACTTCATTTATTTCCTGCAGGTTTAGAAAGTATTCTGCTATAATCAGGTGGCCGATATGCAAAGGATCGAATGAGCCAAAAAAAAGTGCAGTGTTTTGTTGGGTGTGCTCCATGATGTGGTCATGATTTGTTAAGAAACTTGTCAACCAGTTTGTGGGTTTTTTCTACGGCATGCTGCAAATCATCATTTACAACACTGACATCAAATTTTGGTTCATACGTCATTTCCAACCTGGCCTTTTCTATCCTCTTTTGCAGGCTTTCATCCGTTTCGGTGCCCCTACCTACCAGTCGTTTTTTCAATTCGTCCACCGAGGGAGGTTTTATAAAGATGGCCAGCGAATTATCAGGATATTGTTTCTTGATAGAAAGTCCACCCAAAACATCCACGTCAAATATTACATGCGACCCTTTATCCCAGATGCGTTTCACTTCCGATTTGAGGGTTCCGTAAAAGCTACCCGGATAAACCTCTTCCCACTCCAGAAAATCACCTCTTTTAATGCGTTCCTTAAATTCATCGGGGGTAAGAAAATAATAATCCTTGCCATTAATTTCGCCACTACGGGAAGCTCTGCTGCATGCTGAGACAGAAAATTCTAGTCGTGAAAATCGTGGCAGTAGAGCTTTGACGATAGTGGTTTTGCCTGTGCCCGATGGTGCACAGATGATGATTAACTTACCGTTTAATTTAGCCATAATTACAATACATTCATCAGTTGTTCCTTAATTTTTTCCAGCTCGTCTTTCATCTGTACAACAATTTGCTGTATATCGGCATCATTAGCTTTGCTGCCAATGGTATTGATCTCCCGTCCGATTTCCTGGGCAATAAAGCCTAGTTTTTTACCAGCAGAGCCACTGCAACACAGGGTTTCATTAAAGTAATCCAGGTGTTTGGTTAATCGCACTTTCTCTTCGGTGATATCGAGTTTCTCGAGGTAAAAAATCACTTCCTGCTCAAAACGGTTCTGATCAACCTTAACATCCTCGGCGATTTCGTTTAGCGATCGCAGAATACGTTCGCGAATATTGCTGATGCGCACCTTTTCAAAAGGGATGATTTTTTGCAGCAATCCTCTGATGATTTTTTCTCTTTCAGATATATCCTCAAACAAATGGTTGCCCTCAGATTTCCTAAATTGCTCGACTTGCTCAATAGCCTGCTGAATCGATTCTTCAATAGCAGCCCATTCCGATGCATCGGGTTCAACGACTTGAGGTTTAAGAATATCAGGCAGTCGCAACAGATCGGGTAAGAAATCATCCGAAATATCCACCTGCAGCTCCTGTGCTGTCTGTTTTATATCCTTGAAATAGTGCATAAGCAGGGGCTTATTTAGTGCTTGTACTGCCAGCCCGTTGCCACACTCCATGGTAACGACCAGTTCTACCTTGCCTCGTTCCAATCGGTTGCTGAGTATACTTCGTACGGTGTTTTCCTTGTCTCTGAATATCGAAGGCATTTTAACGCTAAGATCAAGATTCTTACTGTTGAGAGAACGTATCTCAGTCTTAAAGACTTTATCTTCGGAAGTAAGACTAGCCTTACCAAACCCTGTCATTGAAACGATCATAGTTGATTTTGTTTAGATCATGTATTTAAAAAAGAATTTTTTATCTGTTTTTATGCTCCATGGGAAAACATAAAAACCACTCCCTCTTGCAAAAGTAAAGTATTCCATTATAAATATCAGCCAAAGCAATCGCTTTCTTTGTATTCCCGGGTATATTTCTTTACAACATCATCTTTCTATTTTGTGCATTGGTCCACCCAGGTTTTAGATATTAATATTACTGCAATGTTTCAATGCTGTATTCCAACCATATCAGAAATCGATTCGGAGTATTCCCTGTGACGACCCTCTCCTTGCTTCCCTTACAGACCCTTCGACACAAGATAATATTCTTAAAATACCTGGGGTACCTAACCCCTTATGAAAGGCAACTTTTCAATTATTATTCCCGAGAAATTTGAGCACCCAAATTTCATAAATGATAAGGTACACTAATTGACAAAGAACCATTTATGCAATAAAGGCCGTCTCGGCATCACCGCTGAGACGGCCTTTATTGCAATGTGTTTTGCATTAAATACTCATCATAGATATTATAAGGCAGAGGTGCTAGTTCTTCTTTTCTTCTTCAACTTCATCAAACCCAACACGATCCATTTTACCCCAGGATTTCTCGCCGATAAAATACTTAAAATTGCCCCTAATGCTGAATATTAAAATGAAAGGATGGTAAAATATGGGTTCGAGCATTGCGGTGAAAAGCATTTTAATGACTTCACGTTTTCGTTTATAGCGATGAAAAGATAACTCTTCGAATAAAATAGCCCAGTGCGTGAGGGTAACGGCGAAGAAATACACCACCCCCAACAGAAGGAAAAAGAACGGCCAATTGGGAATGCCCAATACGGCAATAATAATAAAATAAATGATGCCAATAAACTCAAACAAGGGTGCCAGCCATTCGAATAAAAACCAATAGGGATGACCCAGCACACCTAAGCTGCCATATTTTGGATTGAAGAACAACTTGAAATGTAAAAACAAACTCTCCATGGTACCACGGGTCCAACGGTCGCGTTGTCTTCCCAACACCTTTAATGAGGCAGGTACTTCAGTCCAACAGAGTGGATCGGGGATGTATATAACCTTATATTTTTCTTTTTGCTCCGACATATAGCGTCTCATCCGCACAATAAGCTCCATATCTTCGCCCACCAGGTTGGTGTTGTATCCCCCCACTTTAACTACAACATCACGGTTAAACATACCAAAGGCACCTGACACCAGCAAAAGACCATTAAGCTTACTCCATGCCATACGCCCCATAAGGAAGCTGCGGGTATATTCGAGAACCTGTACCTTAGGCAAAAATTTGCGTGGAAGTTTAACTTCCGTTATTTTACCGTCTTCAATCCTGCATGAATTGGCTATACGAATAACCCCACCTGAGGCAATGATTCTTTTTTTGGTTTCCTCCAAAAAGGGTTTAGCCATTATCAGCAATGCATCTTCAACAAGCACGGAGTCAACATCAACCACGGCGATGAATTCTTTCTGCGAAAAATTAACCCCGGCATTGAGCGCATCGGCTTTTCCTCCATTTTCCTTATCGATTACAATAAGCTTGTTGAAGGCTTTATTACGCGACTTGTAAATGCCCCTGATTGTTTTTGTTGCAATTTTCTCCTCATACACAAAATCAACAAGTTCCAAATCGTAGGCCTTTATAATTTTATCCATCGAATTGTCGCTACTGCCATCGTTTACAATAATAACCTCAAAATCATTGTAATGCAATGACAATAGGCTTCTTATATTATCAATGATGGTTTTCCCTTCGTTGTAAGCCGGTGCAATAACCGATATACTTGGCACCAGGGGTGAAGACAACAAAACCTTATAATCGACAAAAGAATTCTTGCGAATATAATTCAACATGGAAAGAGCCGAAAAAACAGCAAGTGTTACGTAGGAGCCAAAGATAAAAATCGTAATGACAATTATGCCATTCTCAACGATAAACTGAAGGGATCTGAAGAATTCTATCATGACTCCTGATTTTGTTTTACGTTTATAATCATTTTCGTTAAGACCTCATCCTCTGTATTTAACGACTCATTGACTTTCTTTTCACCCTGAGGGGAAAGGTTTAGCATTATTTCTATGGCCAATATCCTGATCTTATAAGAGTTGTCGTTGTCATGCATTACTTGCTCCAGGAATGGGATATCCTCATCCGTAGCAATAGCTCTGAGGGCTTGTACAATTTCGTATCGTATTTTTCTGGGATTTATATCATCAAGACTCCTGATGTCTTTTTGCTCTTTATTTTTTCGTTGAGTTTGGAGTATGTTATCCAGCTTAAGAGTTTCGCTTCTATAGAGCATTTTCATATCATCAACGTATTCAACCAATTCCAGTGCGCGCATTGCATGAACGGCAGCAAGAGCTATATCAGAATTATCTGAAAAAAGTTGTTCTCTGACCTTCTCGCCTGAATGCACATGCTTGAAAAGACCAATCATGCGCAAGGCAAAAATAACTACCGATTGGTTTTTACTGTCTAACCACTTCTCAAAAGAGTTGATGTTGATGTCATGAAAAACAAGAGTATCGTAGATATTAATCTGTTCCCAGTGCGACAATTCATTATTGAGTTTTTCCAAAAAACCAAGGGGGTCATTCTCGGATAGCTTTACCATAGCTACCTGAGCTTCCATCCTCAGAATTTGATTTTTAGAATTTACATATTCACTGATTTTATGATTAGCATCTTTAACATCCATTTGGGCAAGTTCTCCAAATCCTTTGGCTTTCCAATCCCAGCGGCCATTGTATACTTTATGCAAAGAATCCTTATGCAGGGAGAGATTAAAATACAGATCTTTTAGTTTATCGGCTACTTCGCCGTGGAGGTTGTTATGCAAATCCATGAGTTCATCAATGAGGATTTGCCGGTTAGTTTTTTTATTTAGGCCTCTGAAGTTAATCCTTTCTACCTCATCATCAAACAGAAAACTGGCCAGTTGCTCTTGATATTCATCCTTTAAATCCTTATATTTTTGCCGTTGTTTTGTTTTATAGTGGCGGTGGATAAGAATACTGACAAACAAGACAATAAGCGAAACAATCAAATAAACAAGGATTACCAGAAGGATTTTTACCTTTAAAGGGGCACGTTGATAACGGGACCACAAATAATCAACGCTGCCTTTACTGTTGGCAACACAAATGCTGAAGCCCTGTATCGATCCAATATCAGAAGGGCTTTGAGAAAGACGAAAACCCACATACCCTGTCCTGGCAGAGAGATACTGATCAACACGGGTAAGGAAACCACAAAAATAATTGGAGGTCACTTTAACAACAGGTTTGAGCAAGGGGTGGGC
Organism: Sphingobacteriia bacterium; assembly: GCA_041642035.1. GTDB lineage: Bacteria > Bacteroidota > Bacteroidia > Bacteroidales > UBA7960 > SKVR01. The sequence goes on along the minus strand of JBEPXC010000042.1, from coordinate 7,402 downwards.
TAGTAAATCAGATGAAAACAATTCGGGGCTAAATGTGCTTTTCACAGAGCCCTGGGTTTCTTTTATACCGGCAGTCATAAGCATAAAAGCCACTGCAACAGTAAACAAAAGATGTTTTCTTATATACCTCATTATGTAAAAATTATAAGTTCAAAATCATTTTTATGCTTAGAAGCGGTATAATAAGGCTCCTTCAAAAACAAACGGATTGCCATACAGCACATCATCGTCGTTGTATACTTTATATCCTGCACCCACTCTGTAAAGAAATCGGTTGGATAATAATTGCTGATAGGTAAGCAAGGCTTCCACCATGGTGCCACTCAAATCGTATACCTGTCCCCCGGAGAGCCTGTCGTAGTCAGCAGAAAACCCCCTCCCCACATTTAAAGACAAATAGTGCTCGTTGGAGGAAAAGAAACGCCGTGCTGTTAAAAATAATGAGCTCGAATTGGGATCATCTCCGGCAGAAGAAAAGGAGAAATAGGGCCTGAGGGAAAAATAATACTTTTTATAATATTTGCTCAATGAGCCGGTAATAATAAGCAGGTCTTTTGTTATGATGAGGCTTTCGGTTTCATCAAAATTCAAAATCCTAAAACCACCCGACACCTCCCACGAAGCAGGCAGGGCCTGATGCAATTCAAATCCAAAACGGGTAATGGGGAAAAGTTTTCTATCCTGAGAATAGCCGGCATTAAGATACAGATAGGTGCCTGGTCTTACTGTTGGATATGCATCAACTTCTATTTGTAGACTGGTCATGTCTATATCTGGTCGTATAGCATAATTAGCTCTAAGCATAACCGGTCCCATAGGGCGTGTTCTGCGGCCATATTCAGCATATACAAGATGCCATGGTTTTGCATTGGTAGGGCTTTGCAGAAAATGAAGACCCCGGTATCCCACGCCGATATGATTTCTCAGGCGGGTAATCTCAATGTCATCAAGTAAATCTTTTGCATCGCTATAGGTTGGATCAAGGGTCAATATCTGATTCAACAGTACCACAGCGGCTAATTCGTCGTCTGTTTCCTTAAGTGCAAGTGCCTTGCGATAGAGCAGATGGGTATTATTTGGCTCGTTGGCTAGGGCAATGTCAAGAAATTTCAAGGCTTCCTGGTAATCAGAATACCACATTTGTAAATCTATCAAGGCATATAGCGCCTCCTTATGCCCGGGTTCTTCCTTTAGGACTTCTCTTAACAAATCATTGGATTTGACAAATTCGCCTTCCCAGGAATAAGTGCGGGCTTTCAGGACTTTCACATCATGATAATGGGGGTAGCTCTCAAGGATCTCATTGCAAATTTCTCTGGCTTGCTCATACTGCCCATCTAAGGCCAATTCGCGTGCCCTGAAATAAAATCCATCAGGATCTTCTTTCGGAGTTGGTTGTGCCTGTAAGCTATTGATTGCAAAGAAGAAAAAAAACAACAAAAGCAGACCATTATTAACTATTATGGATGCATATTTAGAGTACCTGTTTTTTTCTTTCATAAGTCTTTTGCTGTTAATTACCCGTTGGTATTGTATAACCACGGAAAACAAGGGATGATCATTGGAATTATACAAAAAGGCAGTGGAAATTATCTCTTTAATAGAAATCTTTTAACCCTTATGGACAACTCATTAGGACTGAAGGGTTTGGTAAGGTAATCATCGGCGCCCAGTTTAAAGGCTTCGATGATAGTTTCTTCATTACCTACCTTTGATAATACAATAATCGGAGTGGTTTTATTGAGTTCATTTCGGGTCATATTAATAATCTCGAGCCCTCCTGTAAACGGCATAAGAAGATCAGTAATAATCAGATCATAGTCATTATTCCTGATTTTTTCTGACGCACTGCGCCCATCATTGGCCACTTCTACATCATATCCTTCACGCTGTAACTTATGCTCTATGGCTTTTATCATCATGAAGTCATCTTCACATACCAGAATTTTCATTTTTTATATTTTTAATTGTTAAATTCTATTAGAACAAAAAAAACTTGAAGCAAAACCCCTGGCTCCTGGCCAAAGTATTCCTGCTTTTGGAACCAACTTTTTTAACCTGATCCAAAAATAAGAAAAAAATAGGCCCAACTTGCAAAAATTCAAATTAAATAAGGACTATTGTTGAAATCTTTTTTGAAATGTTATATTTCATATTAAAAGAACTCACAAAAGCAACATTTAAAACATGCAACAGCCTTAGTGGGAAAACATAATAATTTATTCCTGGTTCTGGTCCAGTAATTTCTCCAACTCAACTCTAATTTCCACCATGGCTTCATTGCATACATTTTGGGCCTTCTGGATCAGTGCAGGGATTTGTTCGGTATTGTTTTCTGCTGCAGCATTTTGCTCAATGGTTTCTACCTCATTGAAGATTGATTTTATGCCCATAAAGGTTAATTGTGGTTTAAACTTATGGGCAACATTGCGAAGGTTTTTCCAGTCTTTTTCAGTATAATACTGCTCCATATCTCTTAATACTCCGGGAGTATTGTCGAGAAAATAAGACAACATGCTTATACTGAAGTCGTCATCACCCTCACTGAGCTGATCGAGATACTCCAGATCGATGAGCGATTTGGGTTGTTGGCTGCCTCCGTTCTTACTGGTGTTATTCTTGTCTTGCATAAGAGGATTTGTTTGTTGATGAATAATATTTTTCATGGCCACCCATTTTTCCATTTTCTTGCGCAAATCTTTAATATCATAAGGCTTTGGTACATAATCATTGGCTCCTGCGTCAAGGCATTTTTTAGGTGCTTCTCCCATTACACTGGCTGTAATAGAAATGATGGGTATATTCTTTAGCGGCTCCGGAAAATCTTTCCGTATGGCTCTAATGGCTTCATAACCATCCATAACAGGCATCTGCATATCCATAAGAATAATGTCATAATCCCCTTTCTTAAGCTTTTCCAACGCGATTTTCCCATTTTCAGCAAAATCGGCATAAAAGCCAAATTTCTGCATATGTTTTCTTATGACCAGCTGGTTGATATCCACATCCTCGGCAATTAGCACTTTCATGCTGCTGATGCTTTGGGTGTTGATGCGAAACTCCGCAATATTTTCCTCAACATTGGCCATAGGAAACTGAAAGGGAATAAGAAACTGAACTTGAGTTCCTTCATTTTCAACACTTGAAATGGTAAACTCACCCTGTTGAAGCTCTATAAGTTGTTTTACGATAGAAAGTCCAAGCCCCTGACCCTGGAAGATCCGTTTGTCTTCCATATTTTCCTGATGAAACTTCTCCAGGATTATTTGAAGATTTTCTGGTGCAATGCCTATACCAGTATCATTTATTGTAAATTCAAGAATGTAACTATCGTTATCTTTGGAAGCAAGTCTGCAGGCAAATTCAATACTGCCTTTAGGAGTATATTTTATAGCATTCTCCAAAAGATGAACCAGAACCTGTTTTAAGCGAAAGGGATCTCCAAGAACAAATTCGGGCATTGCGTTATGATAATCCAGAGAAAAGTTTAATTTTTTCTCCCGTGTTTTTTCCTTGAACATCTTGGCAAGGGAGTTAACAATTATCTGGGGATTGAAAATCTTCTTTTCAAATTTTATCTGTCCATTTTCAATTTTATTCAGATCGAGCATATCCTCAACCATTCTAATGAGAATGTCTGTGGCATTGATAATATTCTCAACATACCCCGACTGTTCTTCGGTAAGCACTGTTTCTTCGAGCAAATGAGTTAAACTATAAATGCCATGCAGAGGGGTTCGCAACTCATGACTCATGTTGGCCAAAAACTGGTCTTTGATCATCATGGCATTTTTAAAGGGGGTGATATCGGAGCCAATGCAAAGATACTGATAAGGCTTTGCACCTTCTTCCCTGAAGGGATATATCACGGCTTCTTCCCAATAAGTATCGGTTTGATTTTTTTTGTTGAGCAACTCTCCCTGCCATATCTCACCATTCTCAACCGTGCGCCACATTTCTTCAGTAAGGCTGGCCGAATGTCCTGGAGCCCTAAGCTCATCTAATGATTTACCCATAACATCATTACGGCTAAAACCTGATTTGTCGCAAAATCGTTGATTGACATATATTATTTGTCTGTTGCCATCAACAAGTACAATAATAGCGGTATCATCCAGAATTCGCTGATAGGTGCTGAGCTCTTTGAGAGAATTAACTGGTATATAATCGTGTAGGTGCTGAATCATCGGATTAGGTTTTATTGTTTAGGTGTAATGCAAATATAACAAGGATTAGCATCTAATTACCTATAGCTGTCAAATACTAAATTATATAAAATATTATTAAAAACAATCATGCTCACTAGTTATAAACCCCTCTGTAACATTAAATATCAATGGTTAGTCTTTTGAATTGTATTACCATAATGTATGGCCATTTATTCATATATTAGCAAACCATTGATTTATGCAACTAATTATACGACAAAAATGCAAAAAAGATATAGTGCGGGCAAAATGAAAATAGTTATAGCTATTATATTCTCTGTTTTTTCCCTTAGCTTATCCGCTCAAATATTTAATGGGGGATTAAGGGGAGGTATGACAGCCACGGAAGTTTCGGGAGACAATTTATCAGGACCTAATAAAGTAGGGTGGTATGCTTCTGTTTATACCTTTACCTCCCTCTCCGATTATTCTCATTTAATACTGGAGATATTGTTTATCCAAAAAGGCAGTCGCTCAATGCCCAGAGAAAAAAACAATTTTTATGAATATAAATTCTATCTTTCTTATGTTGAAATACCAGTCCAATATCAGGTAGATATTTCTCGCTATACCAACCTGAGTCTGGTCGAAAAATTTTCCTTCAGGCTGGGGCTTTCTGTTTCTTTTTTGGTCGATTTTTTGGAGTCGGATGACGGAACAACTACCTTTTTGCCAGGAGAGAAAAAAGACTTTCATCCCGCAGAACTGAATATATTAACGGGCTTATCCTTTCCCATCAATCCTTCTCTGGATCTCAGCATAGGTTTTTCCAATGGTCTCACGCCAATTCGTCCTCATTCAGGAGGTGGAACCACCTGGTACAATAAGGGGCAGTATAATACCGTTTGGTCTTTAGGCCTTTCGAAGGTGATATGGTAGGGATAATTCGTTAAAAATCAATATGATGGTTAACAATTAGGATTATTTGTTAATCCTAGTTAAATAAATCAACGCCCATACAAAGGCCTTTGTAAAGAATAGAATATACCGGCAAAGGTAAATATTCGGTGGATTAATCAACATGTTCCACCAACAGCAATTTTTCACCCTTATTTATTTGATATCATTATTATTATCAGATCTTTATAGTGTATATGACGTGCAAAAATCAAGTAATATCCGCAATCACAAACTACATAAATTGTTTACATTTGCTGTGAGGGTATATTGAAACGATGGCATAGTAACATTTTTTTTCTGCATTCAACAATATGCCCTTATGAAGCAGACAAAAAAGAAAACACACCATTAAGCATATTGGGGCAAACCCCATAAGAAAAACATCAACCATATGAAGTCTTTTTTTAACACCCTGGCATCCTTATTTACTTCTTCAAGAAACACCCTGTTTATAGCATTGTTTCTCTTTAGTGGTAACTATCATCAGGCCGTTGAAAAACAAACCGATATCGGCATGGCTGAGAGCGATCTTAGCTTTTTTTACACCCCTTCTATTGAGTTTACTGAAGAATACACCCAATATGTAGAACACAGCATCGACAGTTTGTTAAAGCGACGGGGCTTTAACGGAAGTGTTTTGATAGCACACAAGGGGGCAGCCGTTTACAACAAAAGTAGAGGATATGCACGTCATTGGAAGAAACAGGAATTGGCCGAAAAAGAAAATATTTTTCAGTTGGCATCGGTGAGCAAACAGTTCACAGCTCTCTCAACTTTGCTGCTATATGAAAGAGGCCTGATTAACCTGGATGATCCTGTTGTAAAACATATTGAAGAATTTCCCTATCCAGACATTACTGTCAGACACTTATTGAATCATACCTCGGGTCTGCAAAACTATTTTTATGTAATTGAGCATTTCTGGAAAAAGGATTACTTACCCGTACACGAGGATATGCTTGCACTTTTTATAAAGCAATCATTGCCTCTGAACTTCACTCCAGGAAGATTATTCAGTTATTCTAACACAGGATATGTATTCCTGGCCTTGTTGGTAGAAAAAGTAAGTGGCGAATTATTTGCTAATTTCGTACATAAGAATATTTTTGAGCCCTTAAGAATGAACAACTCCTTTGTTTTTCATCCTTCTATGAATCTGGAGCAACTTAGCGATGAAAAAAATCTAACCATGGGCTACGAGCGGATGGGTCGCAGGTTACGCGAGATTCCTGTTGATTATGTAGATGGAATTACGGGTGATAAAGGGATTTTTTCCTGTACCGAAGACTTACTCAAATGGGATAATGCCCTAGAAAACAACCTGCTGATTTCGGCTGAAACCAAACAATTTGCTTTTGAAAGAGCCTTGCTTAAGAATGGCCGACGCGTTAATTATGGCTTTGGCTACAGAATCAAGCCAAAGGAGAACATCATTTATCACAACGGATGGTGGAGAGGATACAGGACAGCTTATGTGCGACTTCCCGACAATTCCCTGATTGTAATTCTCAACAATACCAATGCATCAATTATTGGACTGGAAAACCAGATAAGAAAAGTGCTGGATAAATGTAAAGTGCCGATATTTCCACAGGACAACCAACAATTGCTGGCTTCCAGCTAATTCGTTTTAATCCACTACAATCTCTTTATGGTAATCACTCATTAACTTTCGAATCAAGGGCAGATAATAAGCCAGGAAAAAACCGCTTTTGTCTGTGGGGTCATTCAGGTCGGATAGAAACAACTCGGCATACCTGGATCCTTTAAGTCTAACGAAACGATTACTGATGGCACTTTGACCAAAATCACCAGCCATATAAACCATCTTTGCATTCCCGTCATCCTTAATAACGGCCGGAAAACGGAAGGGAATCCGATGTTTTTTGAGCAACTCTTCTCCTTCTGCAGTAAGGTCAAATTCATACCATGATATTACTTCGGCCGTTGAAGAGGTTGGAAAGGTAATGGCAAACCAACCGGGGAAATTTATTTTGTCGTCAAGCCCATACACCCTTTGGTTATGTGTATTGGTGTGTATAAGGAGTCTGGGGTCATTCAAGGTTTTGCTTTGCTCTAAAACTACCAGGGTCTGGTTCTCATTGACCAAAACTATTCCAGGACGGGTAAATGACCATGAACGGCTATTCTGACTTTCATACAGTGCAGGTATCCATTCGGGGATAGCATGATCAGGGGCATTGGGGTCGAGGGTATGAAAAAACCTTCCTGTCCATGATTGCCATTTTATACCTAGCAGCTCTTCTGCCTTTTTTCGTTGTGCCGGGAGCGTA
>JBEPXC010000041.1:0-20565 GCA_041642035.1 Sphingobacteriia bacterium | reverse complement strand
ACCTGAAAGAGGCAGGCCTGCCGGAGCAGGAAGACCCCAAGGTGCCAGAAGACCCGGCAGAAACTAATGTTTATATTATGAAAGAAAAAATGTTTTTCCTCTCCACTCAATTCCTTTTAGGCTTTATCGCCGCCGGAATTTTAAACAGCTATGCTACAGCATTACCCGAAAGTAAAGCCGACTCTACTCTCATTAACAATAGTACAGTACCCGTTTCTTACAACCACATGCTTTTTATAGGCACCGGGTATGGCAACGACTTATTGTTCGATGGCAATAGCCTGTCAGCCAATCAGCCTTTTGTGTCTGCAGATATAAGTTATATATTCAGGGGAAAGTGGTGGGCCGCTATAACTGCCTATAATATGCCACAAAGGAATATTATTCTTCCCATGACAGATTTTTCGTTAGGATACCATCATGTCTTTAACGATAAATTTGACATGGCTGTTGCCATATCATCCTACCAAACCTCCCCTGAAGTTAAAGATGAATTGCATGATAGCTTTTCGTTTATTAGACTGCGGGGTGGCTATGACTGGTATTGGTTGTACACCCGCATTTCGGCAGGTTCTATTATCGGACAGGATGCCGGATTATACCTCTATGTGCGCAATTCACGATATTTCCGTAGTAGTGATCTGGGTAAATCGGAGAATTATTTCTCTTTTGATCCCAATATTAATCTGGTCATTGGAAACAGAATTGAATATGCAGAAGTCCTGACCGCTCCCTTCCAAGGACCAGGACGACCTGCGGGCACTGAGCCCACGTATGAAGAGCAAACCACCTTCAGCGTATTAAAATTGGAATTATCAGTTCCCACATCCTTCTATTTCCACAACCTAACCCTTGAGGCTGAGCCACTGTATCTAATACCGATGGCAAAAAATGAAAGTACTGAATCTCTGGGAGGATTTTACTTTTTTCTAAACGCCTACTATAAGATTTTTTAATTGTATCAAAAATGAATATACTCATTATCGAAGATGAACATAATCTGGCCCAAGAGATCGTCGAATATTTGTCGAGAGAACATTTTTTATGTGAGACAGCAGAAAACGGTAAAGATGCCTCTGAAAAAATGGCTGTTAATCTTTATGATTTTATTCTTCTCGATTTAGGTTTACCCGATTGTGATGGAATGGAATTACTGGAAGAGACGCAAACCATTAACAACAAACCTGGTGTAATCATCATTACAGCAAGGGGGAAACTGGAAGATCGGATTAAAGGACTTGACCTGGGTGCAGATGATTATCTTTCTAAGCCTTTTTCATTGATTGAACTGCATTCTCGTATTCAGGCTGTTGCAAGAAGGAAATTTAATATTACCAGTTCTGAAGTCTTTATTGGAGATTTTAATCTGGATCTTAACACCAGAAAGATAATCAGCTCATCTCAAAAAGAGGTAGAACTAACCAAAAAAGAATTTGATCTTCTGCTTTATCTTGTTTTGAATAAAAACAAAACCCTCACGCGTATTCAACTTTATGAACATATTTGGGGAAACTTACTTGATGATCAATACGACAGTAATTTCATAGATGTACACATAAAGAATCTCAGAAAAAAGCTCATGGTTCATGCCCCGGTTGAATGGTTAAAAACAATACGTGGCGTAGGTTATCAGGTATATGCAGATTAAGTTGTCGGTCAAGAAAAATTCATTTTCTCCATCATGATAAAGCTGAGATATAAGCTTGGGTTGTTTAATTTAATTTCAAAGTTCATTTTTGGAGTATTGTTCCTCATTTTAATGCCCCTCATTCTGGAGCGCATTAATACCATTCAGACAGATAATGAACTTATCGAAAAACGAGAACAGGTAATTGATCTTATCTCCAGGTGGGGAGTTGAATTTCTTTTGGACAACAATAATCAAGGTTCTTTTGGCAGCTACAACATACTCAAGGAAGAATATATAAACCTGGAATGGGTAGAACTGGAGAATGACTGGAATTTTATTGAAGTAACTCAACGAATAATTGATGAAGAGATTATTGATTATCGTGTGTTGAACTATTCCTTTATGGTAGATGGAGAAACTTATTTACTTGAGATAGGAAAAAGCCTCAGCAGCATAAGACAAACAGAGGAAAATATAAAAGCCTTTACCTTAATTTTTCTATTGTTCTTTATTGTTATTTCATTTATTAGCGATTTCTCCTTCGCTTCAAGACTTATCAGGCCTTTGGAAAATATAACGAAAAGGCTAAAAAACACAATATCGCCCTCCCTTTTTTATCATCAGCCTATCCATACCAATACAGCTGAATTCGCATATCTTAATCAAGCCATCAGCGATTTGATGCATAAGATCAATACCCTGTTTCAACAGGAGAAACAGATTACGGCCAATATATCACATGAATTACTAACGCCTGTTTCCATTCTTCGCAGCAAACTTGAGAATTTACTTTCGCGCAATGATATTAATGAAGAAACAGCAATAAAAATAGAAGAATCTCTCAAAACCATTTATCGGTTGAAAACCATGGTGAATTCTTTAATGTTCATAGCCAGGATTGAAAGCCATCAATTCTTAAAAGAAGACACCTTTTCTGTTAATAGTGTATTGGAGAATATTTTTACTGAGCTAAGGCCACTTTGGGAAGACAAAGAGATAAGGGTGTATTCTGATTTAAAAGAAGAGATTATATTGGAGCATGCTAATAAATCATTGCTTTTTACGATGCTTTACAATGTATTGAATAATGCCATTAAATTCACTCCACAACAGGGTTATATAAATATTTCTACCGGTTCTGATACCTATAGAAGCTATGTGAGCATTAAAGACTCCGGCAAAGGGATGGATGATCAACAGCTGAACAATCTCTTTCTTCGTTTTAAAAAGAAATCGGGTCCTGAAGAAAATAGTAATGGTATTGGTTTGGCAATATCCAAGAGTATAGCAGATTTTCATCAAATAAATATTACTGTAAATACCCAGCTGGGGGAAGGCTGTGAAATTATTTTTCAGATTTAATAAGTAATTCATTATTTCTTCATGTTCAAGGTAGTAGATTTGGTCCAGTTAACAGAAAATAAATCTAAACTCCATTCACAATGAAGAAACTAATTATGATGGCAATGGTTGTGCTTATTACAAGTGCAATGGCCATGAGCCAGGAACCTGAAGTCGAAATAATCACTGAACCGGTAACAAGCCAGGGACAGTCCGAAGGTGAAACTCCCGAAGCAGCCACACATGGACAAACCGTTGGCCAGGTAGCCAAAGAAACCGGCTCAGGAGCAGCCATTAGCGAACAGGCAAGAACACGGGGCGAGAGCCAGCGATCAGAAAGACAACAAAGCAGAGATCAAAGAAAGCAGGAAAGACTGGAAAAAAGAAACCAGGAAAGAGGTGCAAACACGGCCAGACCAGAGAGAGTAAACCGTCCGGAACGTCCGGAAAGACCTAACCGTCCGGAACGCCCTGCTCGGCCAGAACGTCCAGAGAGGCCCTAATAACTTTTGATTTGCAATAAACTAACCACCCCCCAAAAAACCCCGATGTCGGGGTTTTTTGGGGGGTGGTTAGTTTTATCAGTACTTACGAGTGCGGCATGAAAAATTAACATAAGGTGAGTCTGCCTTATGCAATCTAACTGGTATAGCTTCGCCTGTTCTTATTGGAAGGGGTTGATTTTTTGCCTGAGTAGCTCCCATTACGGGCAGTAGCCTTTTGAGAAGAATTACCATTGCGGCTATTTCCATTCCTTTGACCGCGATTATTACCAGAAACTGTTTTTACTACTTCATGGTCCATTAAGGGATAGTCATGATCCTCAATAACAGGAACTTTTTTACCTATAAGTTTCTGAATATCGGTCAAATAAGCTTTCTCTTCTGCATCACAGAAAGCAATCGCCATACCACTTGCCCCCGCTCGTCCTGTACGCCCTATGCGGTGAACGTATGATTCGGGAATATTGGGTAATTCAAAATTTATGACATGTGACAAATCATCGATATCAATACCTCGAGCAGCAATATCTGTTGCTACCAATACACGGGTGAGGCTGGATTTGAAGTTATTCAAGGCGTTCTGACGGGCATTCTGGGATTTATTGCCATGAATAGCCTGTGAATTGATCCCTGCCTTGGTAAGATCACGTGCTACCCTGTCGGCCCCATGCTTGGTGCGGGTAAATACAAGAGCCCGATCGATTGTAGTACCACTCAAAACATCTTTTAACAGAGCATTTTTATTTTTCTTATCCACGAAATAGACTACCTGCTGAATAGTATTAACCGTGCTGGAAACAGGGGTAATTTCAACCCTGGAAGGATTAACCAGAATAGTATCTGCCAGATGAACAATAGCATCAGGCATTGTCGCTGAAAAGAAAAGCGATTGTCTTTTATGTGGTAAACGGGTAATTACCTTTCTAACATCCTGCACAAAACCCATATCCAGCATTCTGTCGGCTTCATCCAGAACAAAATATTCTACGTGGGCCAGGTTTACAAAACGTTGATTAATAAGATCCAGTAAGCGTCCCGGGGTGGCTATGAGAACATCAATACCCGATTGCAAAGCATTAACTTGTCCATGCTGACTCACTCCTCCGTAAACAACTTTATATTTAAGCTGGGTATTTTTTCCATACGCTGCAAAACTTTCCCCTATTTGGATAGCCAGTTCCCTGGTAGGGGTAAGAATCAGACTTCTGATAACCCTTTTACCTCGTACAGTCCTTTTATCCTCATTCATTAATTGGATGATGGGTATTGCAAAGGCAGCTGTTTTTCCGGTACCTGTCTGAGCACAGCAAATGATATCTTTTCTATCCAGTGCCAGAGGTATGGATTTTGCTTGAACAGGCGTGGGAATGGTGTATCCTTCTGTTTTTAAAGCCTTAAGGATAGGCTCAATTAAATTTAAATCCTGAAATGTCATTATGTATATAAATATGATAAAGTTGACTGAATATAGTAAGAAGAATAAGTAAGAACGGGGCTAATATTATACACTGGAAAATTGTTTTATAATTCAAAGAATAATCAACAAACAATTTTAATGAAAACAGCTTGAAAAATCTGTTTTCAAAACAATTTCATAATACAAAACCCAAAGGTTCAGTAATCAACAAAAATTCAGTAAGCTTTGATTAAAAATATGACCGGTAAATATTTGAAAGGAACCTGATCTCCGGTCTTGGAAAGGAATCTTTATATTGTGTAGGGCATCATAAATCCATCACAAGAATCATATGCTTTTTTAAACACGGCTGCAAAGATAGTATTTTTTTAGTCCGATAAGCATTTTTATTTGTGCATGATCATTTTGACAGGAATATATCCCTTTATATTACCGCTGAATTTATAGTAGGGCAAAACGACCATTAGCAATAGAAAAGTTATGGTTTTTCAGTATACTTTCAATGACCATAAAGAAATCTTCCGGATTGGAATCTTTCAAAATATAACCATTAGCTTTTGAATTGGCTATTTTGAGAATAACAGACTCATCACTTTCCATGGTAATAATTAAGACTTTCACCTCAGGAAATCTTTCTTTGACCTTTTTGCATAACAACAAACCCGACATGTCGCTCATATCAATATTAACAACCAGAAGATCAAAAGTCTCTTTTTCTAGCAATTCCAGCACTTGCCCCCCAGATACGACTATTTGAGGCTGCCCCAAAGACTTTTTAATCATCAGCATAACTCTCAGACCTTCGGCATATAACCGGTACTCATCAGCGATAAGAATTCGTGCTCTTTCCTTTATCATTTTAAAAGGTTTTCAAATACCACAATGTGCGTTGTCGTATTGTATTTTATATAAAAAAAACAGCTAAAAAGCTTCATATCTCACTATTAATGGTTAACAAACCTTAATTAACAAAACGAATATCAATTAAACACTAATTCTCCTCCACCAAAAGTAAACATTCATCATAATATATGAGTGACAAATATGCATTTTAAAATAGTTTAACAGTAAATATATTTTTCTCATAGGTTTTCTGAGAAGAAGAAAAAACATGGCATTAAAAATTCAATTGAAAGCAGTACCTTTGCAGGCTTAAAATTAATATCGCAAAAAAAATGCAGAATATTCGAAATATTGCAATTATCGCTCACGTAGACCATGGTAAAACTACCTTGGTAGACAGAATTTTACATCAGGTAAAATTGTTTCGCGACAATCAGGAAACCGTTGATCTTATTATGGACAGCAATGACCTGGAACGTGAAAGAGGTATTACCATTCTGGCCAAGAACTGTTCCGTCAGATATAAGGACGTTAAGATAAATATCATCGATACACCCGGTCACTCCGATTTTGGGGGAGAAGTAGAACGTGTACTAAATATGGCCGATGGTGTATTACTTATTGTGGATGCTTTTGAAGGCCCCATGCCCCAAACCCGCTTTGTATTAGAAAAAGCTATTCAGCTGCACAAAAAGCCTATTGTTGTTATCAACAAGGTTGATAAACCCAACTGTGATCCCGAATATACCCAGGAGAAGGTATTTGATCTCATGTTTTCCCTTAATGCCACTGAAGATCAGCTGGATTTCCCCACTGTTTATGGTTCTGCTAAAGAGGGATGGATGGGCCCTTCATGGAGTGAACAAACAGAAGATGTTTCTTACCTGCTCGATATGATTATAGAACATATTCCACCTGCTCCAATCCTGGAAGGCAACACCCAAATGCAGATTACTTCACTGGATTACAGCTCATACCTGGGACGTATAGCCGTGGGAAGGCTTACCCGGGGCACCCTGGCTCCTAATCAGCAATTATCTTTAGTTAAAAGAGACGGTACAATTAAGAAATCAAGATTAAAGGAACTATATGTTTTTGAAGGCCTAGGTAAACAAAAAATAAAAACCGAGATTCAATCAGGAGAGATCTGTGCAGTGCTGGGGGTAGAGAATTTTGAAATCGGTGACACTATTGCAGACTTTGATGAACCCGAAGGAATGCTCCCCATTTCCATCGATGAGCCTACCATGAGTATGCTCTTCACCATTAACAATTCACCCTTTTTTGGTCGTGATGGAAAGTTTGTCACCTCCCGTCACCTGCGCGACAGACTATTTCTGGAAACGGAGAAAAACCTGGCCATGAAAGTAGAACCTACCGATTCAGCGGATTCTTATATGGTATTTGGAAGAGGCATCTTGCATCTTTCTATTCTCATCGAAACCATGCGACGCGAAGGATATGAACTACAGGTTGGTCAGCCACGTGTTATCATCAAAGAAATTGAGGGCCAAAAACATGAGCCCATCGAATTTCTTACTGTTCATGTTCCTGAGCAATTTGCAGGTAAGGTAATTGAAATCGTAACACAGCGTAAGGGTGAACTCACCAATATGGAACATAAGAATGAGCGAACCCACCTGGAATTTGAAGTCCCTTCACGAGGGCTTATTGGCATGCGTAACAACATGCTCACCGCTACCGAAGGTGAAGCGGTAATGTCGCACAGACTCAAAGGATTTGAGCCCTTTAAAGGTGAATTCTCCAGAAAACGCAATGGTGCAATCATTGCCATGGAAACCGGAACAGCCATAGCCTATTCTATCGACAAGCTGCAGGATAGAGGCAAATTTTTCGTGGATCCGGGACAGGAAATTTATGCCGGTATGGTGATAGGTGAAAACAGCAAGCAGGAGGATATGGTAGTAAACATCACCAAAACAAAAAAACTCTCCAACGTAAGAGCATCAGGATCTGATGACAAAGCCGCTATCTTTCCCGCCATTAAATTTTCAATGGAGGAAGCTTTGGAATATATCGCAGAAGATGAATATGTGGAGTTTACACCCGCCACCCAACGAATCCGTAAAATAGTACTTGACGAACATGAGCGCAAGAGACTGAAGAAATAACCATTTTCCCCTATCGGATGAACCGGAGCAGATTAATAATTAATCCCCATTCGTTAATAATTAACTATGCCCATCCATATTGCATTGCCTGCTATGAACGAGCGGGAATATATTGTAAAAACCCTTGATTGCATCCGTAAGCAGAGCATCAAGGGTTTTTACACATGGATTTGTGTTAACCAGCCCGATAGTTTTCACAGTAAACCGGAAAAAGCTCACATCTGCCGCAACAATGCCCAAACTCTTGAGTTGCTTAGAGAGTATCCTCTTCCCCATATAAATATTATTGACAGAAGCTCTCCAGGCAAAGGGTGGCAGGAGGGAAAACTTGGAGTAGGCTATGCCCGTAAAACCATCATGGATGCCATCGCCCAGGCAGCCCATGACGACGATATTATCGTATCTATGGATGCCGATACAATCTTTAGTGAAGATTTTCTGGCTTCTATTGAAAGGCTATTTGCTAACAACCCCGGTGCACTTGCTCTTGCAAATCCTTACTATCACCCCCTGGTAGACAATAATACCATCAACCGGGCTATGCTTCGCTATGAAATTTACATGCGCTACTATGCCCTCAATATGCGCCTGACGGGCACACCCTATTCCTTCAGCCCATTAGGTTCATCTATGGCAGCCACTGTAAAAGCTTATAAAAAGATCAATGGGCTAACGCCTAAAAAAAGTGGCGAAGACTTTTATTTTCTTCAAAAAATGGTTAAAGCAGGACGTCTTCTGATGTATAACAATGAGGTGGTTTACCCCGGAACCAGGCTTTCGGACAGGGTTTTCTTTGGTACAGGCCCGGCAATGATCAAAGGCATCTCGGGACAATGGTCTGCCTACCCACTTTTTAATCCAGAGTTGTTCTTACTGATAAAACAAACCATTGAGTTATTTCCTGATCTTTTTGTTGCCACCTGCCCCACTCCCATGGATGAATTTCTTAGGAATCAATTTAGGGAATCCGATGTCTTTGCCCCTCTGCGACAAAATCATAAAGATGTAAGAAAATTCATCAAAGCCTGCCATGAGAAAATCGATGGTTTGCGCATCCTGCAATTCCTGAAAACGAAACATGGTCTTGACCCTAAAAAAGATGAAGACAATCTGAAACAATTTATCAATACAAACTTTCCCGCCAATAAACTTAAAAATGAATTGGAAAATCTTGATTTTTCTCTTTCAGATGTGGAAAATATAAATAAAATCCGTAATTTTCTGTTTGAAACCGAAATGCTAATACAGAGAGCTGATGCAGAAAAAATACGACATTCCCTATGATTTAATTGTAATAACCGGACCAACAGCCACAGGTAAAACCCGACTGGCAGCCGAATTAGCCCACCATCTGCAGGCAGAAATCATAGGTGCCGACTCCCGACAGGTCTATCGGAATATGGATATCGGTACAGGTAAAGATATGGCCGACTACCTGGTAAACGGGCGAATGATACCTGTACATATAGTTGATATGGTAGAGCCTGGTTATGAATTTAATGTATTTGAATTTCAGGAAGAGTTTTTTAAAGTATTCAAACATATCAAAAAACGTAACATACAAGCCATTATGTGTGGTGGAACAGGCATGTATATTGAAGCTGCTCTTGCTGAATACAAAATGCTAAAGGTTCCATACAACCCCAGCCTGCGCAAGGAATTAGATGAGATGGCACATCAGGAATTGGTGGATATCCTCGCCTCACTCCGACCTCTACACAACACTACCGACATCACCTTACGCGAACGACTTATCAGGGCAATTGAGATTGAAACCTATCAAAAGCAACATGCGGATAAGGAAAATCCTCTCCCACCTTTTAGCAATATTATCTTTGCCATAGATTTTCCCCGCCAAATTATACGCGAGAGGATTACCCAAAGACTCAAGACCCGGTTAGAAACGGGAATGATTGATGAAATTCAACGCCTGCTCAAATCGGGTATAAAACCCGCTCAACTGATCTTTTACGGACTGGAATATAAATACCTGACCTTATATGTGACAGGAGAAATCACCTACAATGAAATGTTTGAGAAATTAAACACCGCTATACACCAGTTTGCTAAAAGGCAAATGACCTGGTTTCGCAGAATGGAGAAAAAAGGGTTTACCATCAACTGGATTGACGGTATGTTGGATAATACCCAAAAAATAGAAATTATTAAAGAAAAATTATTTGCATGAGAAAGATTTTCCACTTATTGCTGGCACTTACCTTTATCTCCTGCCAGTTAACCCTGGAATCACCAACACTGGTGAGGGCATTCCAAACACCGGCCAGTGCTGAAGAGGTCGTTAGATTCAGTCAAAGGGCAGCAGGACATTCCGAAGTACTTTTCTTAGAGACCATTGGATACAGTGAGTCGGGAAAACCTATCCTAGTGGTTAAGGCTGTTGGTGAAGACAACCCATCACAAGACCGCCTAAAGGTGCTGATATTTGCCCAGCAACATGGCAATGAGCAGAGTGGAAAAGAAGCCGCTCTTTTATTGATCAGCGATCTGGCCAAAAATATAAATACCCATTGGCTTGACAAACTTGAGATTTGGATCGTTCCACAAATGAATCCTGACGGATCCGATGCCAATGAAAGAAGAAATACAACCGGCATAGATCTTAATCGTGATCATGTGGTATTATCGGCTTCTGAAACCCGTGCCTTGCGCAGCCTGTTTCTCAGGGAGCAACCTCATGTTACCATAGACATTCACGAATATCAGCCCTTTCGAGAATCATGGGAAAAATTTGGCGCATACAAAACCTTTGATGTTCAGGCCGGGGTTCCTACCAACCTTAATGTGGATTCTACTATACGAAGCTTTGCTCTGCATAAGGCTATTCCGGCCCTGGAGGAACATCTCATCAGCAAAGGATTCAGTTTCCAGAATTATCTTGTTGGCCCTGTGCCTAACCAGGGACGAACACGACATTCTACCGTTGACATTAACGATGGACGAAACAGTTTTGCCATTTTAAATACCTTATCTTTCATTTATGAAGGAATTAATGGCCCCGATGGCTATACCGGGAATCTAGAAAACCGCACTTACAGTCAATATGAGGCACTTATCGGTATGATTGAATTTCTATACTCCAATGCTCAGCAAGCTGTTCAAATGGTAGATAATGCCCGAACCCGACTCAGGCAGGCAAAGGCAGGAGAAGAAGTTGCCATCCGTATGGAACATTATCCCGACGGCAATCCTTTAAGATTATCGCTTACATCCTCCAAAACAGGCACAGATACCCTGGTTATTATAGAAAACTACCACCCCTTAGTGAAACCTCACCTGGAAAAAGAAAAACCGGCGGCATATCTTATTCCCCGCAGCGATAGCATGCTGGTGAACTTGCTCTCCCTTCATCAGGTTAGATTTCAGGAGATCGTTTCTCTTGAAGACCGAAATATTTTCGCCTGGTTTATTACCAGCATCGAACAAACTACAGATGAAGAATTACTGGTCCGATTGCCATGGGTTGAGAAGCAGTTAATATCTCATTCCATTCTTTCCTCCGAATATTTCTATGTTCCTGTGGACCAATTGCACAGTAATTTTCTCGTTACTCTTTTCGAACCTGAATCGATGTTGGGGCTATCACAACGACAGGAATTTGAATATCTGATGAAGGAAGGTGAACAGTTTCCCATCCTCCGGGTAGAGTGAATGGAAATCTCTATCATTATCACCATTTCAGCACCCTATTCTGCTAAAGGAGTTTATATTTCTTAAAATGTATTATCACCAAGTACACCACGGCTTAATACATCAAAAATAATTCGTACTTTTGCAGCCGTAAAAAACACAGCAACTATGGCTTTAAAATGTGGCATTGTCGGGCTTTCCGGTACAGGTAAAACAACCGTTTTTAATTGTTTATCGAAGAGTAAAGTGGGCGCAGGTGCCCCCAAGGGTACCAATCTGGGTCAGATAGAAGTGCCCGATCCACGGCTGGTTCATCTAAGTGAGCTGGAAAAATCAGCCAAAATTATACCTACCTCGGTAGAAATTGTAGATATTCCCGGACTGATGAAAGGGAGCAGCCAGATAAAAGGGGGGAACCAATTCCTGGCCGATATTCGCCAAACGGATGCCATCCTGCACGTGTTGAGATGCTTCGACGACGAAACAGTGCCGCATCTGGAAGGCAGTGTAAACCCCTTGCGCGACAAGGAAATTGTTGATCTGGAGCTTATCAGTCGCGACCTGGAAACCCTGGAAAAGAAAATTCAGCGCCTTGAAAAACTAGCCAAAAGTGGTGAAAAAGATGCCAAAAATGGTATCGACATCATCAACAAACTGAAAGATCACATGGAAAACGGCCTTCCGGCACGTACCTATCCTATTGAAGACAAAGATCAAAAATACATAGACGACTGTTTCCTGCTCACCGATAAACCCGTCCTGTACGTTTGTAATGTGGATGAAGCCTCCGCAGCCACCGGCAACCACTATGTTGAACAGGTAAAAGAAGCCGTAAAGGATGAAAATACCGGCATGCTCATCATAGCTGCGCAATCAGAAGCAGATATTGCTGAGCTAGAAGATGAAAACGACCGAGTGGAATTCCTTAAAGATCTTGGATTGGATGAACCCGGGGTAAACAAACTTATACGTGCAGCCTATTCTATGCTTAATCTGAAAACCTTTTTTACCGTGGGTCCCAAAGAAGCTCATGCATGGACCATCAGAGAAGGTATGACTGCTCCCCAGGCTGCCGGCGTAATACATAGTGACCTGGAAAGAGGATTCATACGGGCTGAAGTTATGAAATACGATGATTTTGCCAAATACGGATCTGAGCATGCCTGCAAAACAGCCGGGAAATTTTTTATTGAGGGCAAAAACTACATTGTCCAGGATGGTGATATTTTAAATATAAGGTTCAATATTTAAGCCTTTTAATCCTAAAAAAATAGCCTGTATACGGGTTTGCTACAGGCAACACTTTTACCTATCGCCCGGCAACACCTTCAGCGGAGGATATTATTAAGCAGACATTCAGCGTAATTACAATCAATTATCTGCAGTTTTTCTAACATATGATTTCATGTATACCCCCCACTAAGGGAAATACAAGACCGTTTTAATCCATAGAATAATATCGTCTGATAATGAAAGATAAAATTTATAAATAATATTCCTTTTCTTTTCCAAACGTTTTTACTATTTTGCATTCCATAAGATACAACACTATGGAATTGCTGAACAACCAACAACTAAAACAACTTTTATCCCTCAGGAAACAGCTACATCAAAACCCCGAACTATCAGGTAAGGAGCAGAATACAGCCCTTCGACTCGAAGAGTTTCTGAAACAAACCCGGCCTGATAAGATTATCACGGGATTAGGTGGCTACGGAATTGCTGCCGTATACGTCTTTGACAAAGATGGTCCTACCATAATGGTAAGAGCCGATATGGATGCACTACCCATTGATGAAGTAAATACCTTTGCGCATAAATCACAAAATCAGGGTGTAGCCCACAAGTGTGGACACGACGGGCACAGCAGTATTCTGGCAGGTCTTGCCATGGCCTTACAATCGGCACCCCTGCAGGCAGGAAGGGTCGTATTGCTTTTTCAGCCTGAGGAAGAAACCGGAAAAGGCGCTGCAAAAGTATTGGCCGACGAAGCCTTTAAAATGATAAAGCCCGATTATGCCCTTGCTCTACACAATCTTCCGGGTTTCAAAAAAACGGCCATTGTCATTAAAGATGGCCCATTTGCTGCCGCATCTAAGGGAATGATCATCACGATAAAGGGTGCTTCCTCTCACGCGGCTCATCCTGAGCAAGGCAACAGCCCTGCCCCCATGCTGGCCCAGGCTATGCTAAAATTGCCTCTGCTACCCAAAGCAAAAGAAAAAATCTTTAAAGACTTTGCACTGTTAACCATTATTCATGCTAAACTAGGAGAAATTGCCTTTGGCACCAATCCATCCAACGCAGTCTTAATGGCAACCTTAAGAACTTTCCTTAATGAAGATATGGACCTGTTGATAAAACAGGCAGAGACGCTTGTCAAAACCCTGGCAGAAGAACACCGGGTGCAGCTTGATATAACTTATACCGAGCAATTTCCCGCAACCATCAACAACAAAGAAATTGCTGATTTAGTGCGCAAAGCTGGCGAAGATCTTGGGGAAGCAGTGATCGAAATTAATGAGCCCTTCCGATGGAGCGAAGATTTCGGACACTTCACCAGTCAATTTCCCGGTGTATTGTTTGGCATTGGTAGCGGCGAAGACTCACCCGGTCTGCACAATAATGACTATGATTTTCCTGATGAGATTCTTCCCCATGCAGTACATATATTTCACAACACCCTTAAAAGCCTGGTTAACAAGTCTTAACAAACTAACCAGCACCTTATATCAAGCCAAAGAAAAAGATCAAGTTTGGTTAGGCTAGCCTGAACCCATTGTAAACCAAGGATATTTTACACATCACTTTTCAGTAAAAAACAAATCGCCCAAAAGTAACCATGTTCCATACATCACACATAGAAATCAGCAAATCGGCCTATAAAACCAACATCAAATACCTGAGAGAACAATTGGGTGAAAACACCATTATTTCTTCGGTAGTGAAAGGAAACGCTTACGGACATGGCATCGAAAACATTGTACCCATGGCTGAAGCATCTGGTATAAGACATTTCAGTGTTTTTTCGGCATCCGAAGCCCTTCAGGTATGGAAATCAAGAAGTTCGGGTTCCAGAATAATGATTATGGGTTTTATTGATGATGAAGAAATGGAATGGGCCATTGAAAACGATGTGGAGTTTTATGTATTTGAGCTGGGGAGATTGGAAAAGGCATTTGAAGTAGCGGCCAGACTTAATACAAAAGCTCACATACATATAGAAGCCGAAACAGGGTTTAACCGTACCGGTTTTGACTACAAAATTCTTCCCTTACTGGTTAAAAAGCTATTGGAAAACCAGCAATATTACCACTTCGAGGGTTTATGCACCCATTATGCCGGTGCCGAAAGCATTGCCAACTATGTACGCATCAGGGAGCAGATTACCCTGTACCGCAAATTTTATCGCTATTTCGTACGACACAACCTTCTTCCCGACAGAAGGCATACGGCTTGTTCTGCCGCCATGCTGGCCTACCCGGCAACCATCATGGATATGGTTCGCATTGGAATAGCCCAGTATGGATTCTGGCCCAGCCCTGAAACACAAATGCTCAAGTTTAGGAAAGACCAGAAAGAACACAACCCACTTAAACGACTTATTACGTGGAAATCGCAGGTCATGGTGGTGAAAGATGTTGAAGCGGGTGAATTTGTAGGGTACGGTACTTCCTTTCTGGCAAGTAAGAAAATGAAGATTGCCATCATTCCCGTGGGATATTCCAATGGTTTTGCCAGGTCCATGTCTAACAGAGGTAGAATTCTGATCAGGGGAAGCAGGGTTTCGGTCATTGGCACCGTTACCATGAATACTATCACTGTTAATGTAACCGATATTCCGGGGGTCCAGAAAGGTGATGAAGTAGTTCTGATTGGAAAACAAAAAAAGCTCAACATCAGTGTGGCATCCTTTTCGGAGATGAGCAACGACTTAAACTATCAAACTCTTTCGCGTTTGCCCGCTGACATACCCCGATTCATTGTGAAGTAATGCATTTCGGGTTGTTTGTTCAACAGCTTAAGGGGTCTGTGGTAAGCTACCTCTCAGTAATCAAATGTGCACAAAAAGCTAAATATCAACACCAATGTCTCTTGATCAATCTACTCAGCAAAGATTTGGCAGCCGGGCAGGTTTGCTGCTGAGTGCCCTGGGCATAGCAGTGGGCACAGGGAATATATGGCGTTTCCCGCGCATTGCAGCGCAAAATGGCGGTGAAGAGGGAGCGGGTGCATTAATCCTGGCCTGGGTGCTGTTTCTGCTACTATGGAGCATACCTCTTATCATAGCTGAATATCTTATTGGCAGAAAATTCCGCTACGGGGTATTGGGTTCTTTTGTTAAGGGAATAGGGAAATCATTTGCCTGGATGGGCGCTTTTGTAGCCTTTGTAGCTACGGCAATAAGTTTCTTCTATGCTGTAATAGTGGGTTGGGCATTCTATTATTTCGTTCAGATGCTCCTATATCCCTTGCCCCTGAATAATGAGGCCTCCTTAGGGGTTTGGAATACCTTCCATACCTCACCCCTGCCCTTTTTCACCCATCTGATTGCCATTGGAGCAGGTATGTTTGCCATATGGAGAGGCATACGCTCAATAGAAAGAATCAACAAGGTATTGATACCTCTGTTAATTATCATCATTGTGGCTTCAGTAATCCGATCGCTCATGCTCCCGGGAGCTCTTGAGGGCATAATGTATCTTTTCAGAGTTGACTGGACCCAATTGCAGACCCCCGAAATATGGCTGCAGGCGCTCACACAAAATGCATGGGATACAGGCGCGGGATGGGGTTTATTCCTTTGCTACGCTGCTTACATGCAGGCCAAGCATGGTATCGTCAAAAACGCTTTTATAACAGGATTTGGCAACAACATCATTTCCCTATTGATGGCCATTATGATATTTGGAACCGTTTTCTCTGTATTGCAAAACGGGCTGGGCATGACTGATACCGAAGTCCTGGGCGTAATGAAAACAGCAGGCCCGGCTTCCACTGGACTTACCTTTATATGGATGCCGCAGCTTTTTGCCCTGATGCCCGGCGGTAGATTTCTGGCCATCTTCTTTTTCCTGGGACTATCATTTGCCGGATTTTCATCGCTCATGTCTATGCTCGAGCTGAGCTCCCGCAGCCTTGTCGATCGTGGCGTAAAAAGAAGCTATGCTGTTTTAATCATGGGCGCCATGGTATACCTGCTGGGAGTTCCCTCTGCCTTAAGTCTTGATGTATTGAGCAATCAGGATTTCGTGTGGGGCCTTGGCTTAATGCTGTCGGGAGTGTTTATTGCCGTTTTCGTTATTCTTCACGGGGTACAACACCTGAAAAAGTCTGCCGGAAACATACCCGGCGATTGGCCATTACCCAAAGGCTGGGATATTCTGATGACTTATTTTGTACCTTTGGCAGGCATTGTGCTATTGAGTTGGTGGTTGTGGTTGTCCTTTACCGAGTTTACCCCCACCCAATGGTACGATCCCCTGGCAGGGTTCAGTCCTATGACCGTTTTAGTTCAATGGGGTATCGTTCTTTTGCTGTGTATTGTATTCA
The DNA here is from genome assembly GCA_041642035.1 of Sphingobacteriia bacterium. Lineage (GTDB taxonomy): Bacteria > Bacteroidota > Bacteroidia > Bacteroidales > UBA7960 > SKVR01. The sequence goes on along the minus strand of JBEPXC010000041.1, from coordinate 3,498 downwards.
ATAAAAAAATAGCTGTTCTGGGCTCAAGGTAATAAATTACCAATGCCCTGGATCTCTTAACAAAAACATATTCTAAACGACTAAACACCTATGAAAAGAAGTTTTGCCAGCGACAACAATTCAGCTGTTCACCCGGACATCATGCAGGCCATAGTAAATGCCAATACCGACGATTATGTATCTTACGGAGATGACCCCTATACCAGTCGTGCAAAGGAAATTTTCGGTGAAAAGCTGGGCACCGATGCCGAAGTATTTTTCGTTTTCAATGGAACGGGAGCCAATGTATCAGCCATCAGTCATTTGATCAAACCCTGGCAAAGCATTATCAGTTCATCCACTGCTCATATCCACAACGACGAGTGCGGAGCCCCTGAAAAATTTACCGGAAGCAAACTCCTTACCATTGCCTCGCAAGATGGAAAAATAAAGCCTTCACAGATCGAGCCTCTAATGCATTCGGTGGGTTTTGAGCATCATGCCCAGCCAGGCATTATCTCCATCACACAGGCTACCGAAATGGGAATGGTATACGAACCTTCAGAGATAGCAGAACTGGCTCATTTTGCCCATCAAAACGATTTATACCTGCACCTCGACGGGGCACGTATTGCCAATGCTGTTGCATCACTGGGGTTAAGCCTGCAGGAAGTAATTACCCTCGCAGGGGTGGATGTCATTTCTTTCGGTGGAACCAAAAACGGACTCCTACTTGGCGAAGCGGTTATATTTCTGAATCCTGAACTGGCTAAAGGATACAAATACGTGAGAAAACAATCCATGCAGCTCGCTTCTAAAATGCGTTTCATGGCGGCCCAGTTTATCGCTCATTTCGAAGACGATCTATGGCTCAAAACAGCCAATCATGCCAACAGAATGGCGCAATTGCTGGCCACCAAAATCCAGAACATTCCACAAATACGCATAACCATGCCTGTTCAAACCAATGCGGTATTTGCCACCATTCCCAAAGATATCATAAAACCACTGCAGGAGAAGTATTTCTTTTACGTATGGAACCCTGCCATCAATGAAGTGCGATGGATGACCCATTTTAATACCACTGAAGAAGATATCGATGATTTTGTCAGCTACCTGACTGAGCTGTTAAATAATTAAACGTATAGGTATATTTCAATAAAACAGTACGTCTGGCCGTAAATGGCAGGGCAGGTGTTTGCCTGTTTTTGCTGGTGTTCAGTGTTTCATCGTATACAATGTAGAAATCGCTTCCATCGCGCGGATTGTAGCGGAAACGGATATTGCCGATCAAACCGTTTATAGCGGTATTATACTGAACGAAAGCCGTAAGTGATGTTTTTGTTGTAAGAGTCATTAAACCGTTTAAACGTACAATATGATTTGTAAAATCCATAGAACGTTCAGCAAATTTTACCCTGTCGATCCGGTAAAAAATTCCAATATCATAATCGGTGCCGATTTTAAGATTTGGAGAAGTATAGAATGTCCATTTCCATCCGTCGTAAAAATTACCGGCATTGGTATAGAAGTAAACCGAGAAGTTTTTTGCAGCTGACGTTTCATATTTGGCACTGAAATTTATGAACTCATACTCTCCGGCAGGAACGGTAGCCTGGTAGTTTCCCAGGATAAGTTCCCGGGGAAGATATTCCAGGTTCCACATAGACCTGAAATACCATGAATACCCTTTTTTAGCAAAGAAGTCCCATTGTACAGCAGCATTTGCTGTTTCACGTTCTCCGGTAATTGTATTAAACCATGTGTTAGATGAGAAGGATATTTTATGGTGGCGCAGAAAGGATTCATTGCCGGGCAGCCATCCATACTGAAGGGTGGCTTCGGGTCCCTGGTAATTTTGTTTTACTTCAAAACCAATTCCCGGATTAAAGTTTCGCCCTGACCAACCATAAATAAAATCATAAGCGAATCCTGTTTCCTTTCTCCGCTGCCACCTGGCAATAAACCTGGAAGGATCAGTTCCAAAGACATTATTCTCAGCATTGTCTTCAAAGGTTTGTGCCCATTTGATGGTCATATATTCATTTCCGGCAACCCTGAACAGACCATCGAGGCCATATGCAACATTGTAAGAGCCATTGGTTCCAAGTCTGCTGGTAAGCATTCCTCCAACATAGGAGTGGGCATTAAAAACTTTCCGTTTTGTACGGATGACGCCAAAATTTTCCGAAGGGTTTTCTTCAAATTTTTCTGTTTGCATATCCAGAAAACCCATATCCCATTTCCCTGCCCTGCCGGTCAGGCGCACTCCGCCATAAATGCGCACCGGGTTACCCTGGTATAAACCAATCCGGCGGCTGTAAAAAAGGTTATTGTTTCCAAGGAGCGAAAAATCAAACACATCGGCTTTTTCAAGGAAAAAATTTCTTTTTTCAGGGAAATAGAGAGAATACCGCGTTAGGTTAATAACCTGGTTGTCGGCTTCCACCTGGGCAAAGTCGGTGTTAAGGGTGAGGTCGGCAGTAAGGTTGTTGGTGATGCTGTATTTTGCATCCAGCCCGGCATCTTTTTTAAAGGTGGAGTTCATTTCCCAGTCCGTTTCCTGTTCATTCAGCTGATTTACCTGCCCCATTCCGGCTGTAACGTAAGGGGTAACATACACAGGTTTTCTTGGCTCCAGTCCTTCAAATTCAATTAATTTGCAGAGCGAAGGTTTCCAATAGGGAAAGGCATAATCAGGAGAAAGTGCAGGCCAGGTGACAGCTTCGCTTTTGGCGGCCATGGATCGCATAAGAATGATACCCATCCGGGTTTTTCCATCCACAGTTTGAAACCGCAGGCTGGAGAAAGGTATTCTTATTTCAAGCGTCCATCCGTCTTCATGCATCACTGTTTCTCCATCCCAAAAGGTATTCCAGCTAAAATTGATATCAGAATCAATCAGTAAATCATTTTGTATGGTGCCATCGTTGCGGGCACCGTTGGGATTTATACCAAAAGTTAATGCATTTTCTTTATCATAAAACGTATCAAAGGTTATCAGGAACCAGTCGGGAGAGAACGAAAGATAGTCTCTTTTCTTTCCTATCGCTCTTATATGTTCAGGATTCCTGTAATAAAACCGGGCCGATGCATAAAAGTATTCATCATCATACGCAATTTTTATGATTGATTTTTCTGTAGGCGCTTCTCCGAACACAGGGGTGTACATAACCATAGGAAGCGCTTCAATTGAGTCCCATGCTGGTTCATCGGGGATTCCGTCAAAAATAATTTCGCCGGAAATTCTGGTAACCTTGTAGGGCTCTTCTGCCGTTAAAGGTTCACGGCTTTGTGCCAGACAAAGAAAGGGAAACAGACCGGTAAGTATCAGAAAAAAGAATGTGTAACAGCGTTGTACCATCTTAAAATAATTTATTTAAAGTGTTCACATGCAATGCCTTACAAGGTTTCTTTCATGCAGTGATTCATGCAACTGATGATTCGGGATTGACTGGTGGATATTTTCTGAAAGATTTTAAAAGGGGAGCTATCAGTTCAGCCGCTTTCTGTGCCCCG
>JBEPXC010000040.1:0-20610 GCA_041642035.1 Sphingobacteriia bacterium | reverse complement strand
CGCCTTGAAACTATTCTCTTTATCCTTCACGACATTACTGAGCTCAAAAAGATTGAGCAGGAGATTAAGGAAAAGAATGCCAAGATCACTGATAGTATCAATTACGCCTTCAGGCTTCAGAATGCTATTCTGCCCAGTCAAAAGCATATTAAACAATGTTTCCCCGACTCGTTCATGTTTTATCGCCCCCGCGATATTGTGAGTGGTGACTTCCCCTGGTTGTATGAAAAAGATGATGACATTTACCTGGCAGCTATTGACTGCACCGGTCACGGGGTCCCAGGAGCCATGCTTTCGCTTATTGGCTATTTTATCATGAACCAGATACTAAGTAAGCCGGAAGTGCTTAGCCCAGGAGAAATATTAACCCAATTGCATAAAGGTGTGCAGCAAACCCTCAGACAAGATAAAGAGGGAGCAAGTGCCCGCGATGGTATGGATGTGGCGTTATGTAAGGTTAATTTCAAGCAGATGGAACTACAATATTCAGGTGCCCATCGTCCGCTTTATCATGTGCGCAATGGTGAGTTGACTGAGTTTAAGGGCACCCGCTCTGCTATTGGGGGTATTCCTAAAGAAGGCAAGCCTGACGCAGTTTTCGAGAATCACGTTATAAACATTAATAAAGATGATTGTGTGTATTTTTTCTCCGATGGTCTGCCCGATCAATTTGGTGGTCCGGAAGGCAGAAAATACTTCCCAAAGAGAATTAAGCAGCATATTATCGATAATAAAGATGTTTCCATGACCCAAATGTATAATATCTTTAAAAATGATTATCTGCAATGGCTGGGAGATGAAATGCCCATAGACGATGTTTTACTGTTAGGAATAAGATTTTAATCTCTTATTTTTGCACGGATTTAGAATAAAATATTTAGCTGAGTTATAAATTGTTAATACAAAAAAAAATGGAAAATGTGGATTACATGAAATTGGTCTATAACTTTCATCAGGAGATGATTAGCAGCAAATTCACACTTGTTTACGAAGGAGAAATCACCCATCAGATTACCAAGGCTTTTACCTCTCTGGCTGAAAACAAAATGGATAGCTATAGTGAAGATGCCAATATGAAAAAGAAGGTCTTTCATGTTATGGTTGAATGCTTGCAAAATCTCAGTAAACATGCCGAAGAATATACCTCATCTGATGGTGCTTTTTCAGGAAATGGCATCTTTATCGTTGGAAGACTGGGCAATGAAAATCAGGATTACCAAATCCTTACCGGCAACGCAGTAGAAAGCGACAAGGTATCTGATTTAAAGGCTTTACTGGAGAAAATAAACCAGTTGGATAAAGATGGACTGAAGGAACTTTTCAAAAAACAGATGAGAGAAGGATCTTTATCCGAAAAAGGAGGTGCCGGATTGGGGCTTATTGATATTGCCAGAAAAACCGGAGAAAAACTCGAATATAACTTTATAGATCTTGACGATAATATTTCCTTCTTTCTTTTAAGGACTATAATCACCCGAAAATAAAAAAAACATTTTACCAATAATAAAACAAGTATCATGGAAGTAATTAAAATAAAAGGAACGGACGATACGCCTAATGTTATACTGGACGCTGAGAGCAACATCATTGAATTTTCTGGCCGATCATTGCCCGAAGATGTGGTTACCTTCTATGCACCCGTTATACAGTGGATTGAAGAATACACTAAATCACCAAATTCCAAAACTGAGGTAATTTTCAGACTAGAGTATTTCAATACCGCATCTTCCAAAATACTGCTCGATATCCTTTTAAAATTTGAAGATATCCACAACAATGGCAACGAAGTAGTTGTACAATGGTATTTCCAGGAAGATGATGAAGATATGGAAGAAGCCGGAGAAGAATACTCCGAAATTGTAGATATTCCCTTCGAAATGCACAGCTACTAAACCTCAAAGAAGACTAAATGAGTGAAGAAATTCTTAAGGCATTAATGCAACTCTTTGCAATTATTGCAAAGCAAGATGTGGGTTTGTCTGAAAATGAAAGGGAATTCGTTCAGAACTTTCTTAAGCAACAGCTTAACGAAAGTTCAGTAAAGGAATATCTTACTCTATTTGATAGCTATAGCGAAACAGCAAAACCAAAGAATGAAGAAGAGATTGATCCTGAAAAGGTAAAGAAACCTCGTCTTACTTCTGTTAAGGATTCCGTTAAAACCCTGGGCATTGCCAAAAAGATCAATAAAACCCTTACCCAAAAACAAAAAGTTGTGGTATTGGTAAGGTTATTTGAGCTGGTTAATTCGGATAAAAACTTTACCCCACAGCGGATGGCTATTATTGATACAGCCGCCGAGGTGTTTAATGTCAGCAAGGAGGAATTTAATGCCATTTCTTCCTTTGTAGTTGAGAATGAAATTTCAGGCCTTGATTTTCCTGATGTTCTTTTCATTCATTCAGATGTTGTTTCTAATGAGAACTCTCACTTTATTCAATCAGCACAGCTTAACGGCACCATCATTATTTTAAGGGTCAAAAGTGTTGATTTATATTTTCTACGCTATACCGGCCATAGCGAGTTACTGCTCAACGGGCTTCCTATAAGCAACCAGCGAATTTATCTTTTTGCTAATGGTAGTGTTTTAAAACAACCCAAAGGCAAACCAATTTTTTATACCGATATAGCGGCCAAGTTTCTTTCCGATTCTTCCAATATTAACGTAAGTTTTTCTGCCGAAAACCTGGGGCTCACCTTCCCTAACGGGCATGTAGGTTTAAGAGACATTAATATTGAAGAACAATCGGGCAAAATGGTGGCCATTATGGGTGGAAGTGGTGCCGGCAAAACCACCCTGCTCAATGTACTTTCGGGCATTGATAACCCAACACAGGGACAAGTACATATAAATGGAGTTGATCTTCACCAGCAAAAAGAAATGATTAAAGGTATAATAGGATATATACCTCAGGATGATTTGCTTATTGAAGAACTTACCGTATTTGAAAATCTTTATTATAGCACCAAATTAGTTTACCGGGATTTAACAGAGGAGCAAATTTCTGAAAAGGTAAACGGTGTACTCACCAGCCTGGGGCTCTTTCATCGCAAAGATCTAAAGGTGGGAAGCCCGCTGAACAAAAAAATCAGCGGAGGCCAGCGTAAAAGGCTTAATATCGGGCTGGAGCTTATCCGCGAGCCAGCAGTTTTGTTTGTTGATGAACCCACGTCGGGTTTATCCTCACGCGATTCGGAGAATGTTATGGAACTTCTGCGCGAACTTGCCGTGAGAGGTAAACTCATTTTCGTGGTGATTCACCAACCTTCGTCGGAAATATACAAGATGTTCGACAATGTCATCATACTGGATGAAGGTGGATATCAGATTTATTATGGGAATCCGGTGGAAGCTGTTACCTATTTTAAAAAGATCGACAATCAGATTAACAGCGATATCGGCGAATGCCCTCGTTGTGGCAATGTGAATCCCGAAACCATTTTTAGCATTATTGAATCAAGGATAGTTGATGAATATGGTCGCACCACATCAACCCGCAAGATTTTACCCATCGAATGGGCGCAGCATTACACAGAAAACAAGAAAATACTGAAGAACCAACAGAGCTTTGATCCCCTACCCGATTCCTTTAAGAAACCAAACTGGATCAATCAGCTAAAGATATTCTTTTCACGCGATCTCTTCAGTAAACTGGCCAATACCCAGTATATGGTACTCAACTTGCTTGAGGCACCCATACTGGCTTTTCTTCTGGCTTATATCATCAGGTATATTGATGATCCCACCTCCAATATTTACATCTTCAGAGACAATGAGAATATAATGCCATACCTGTTTATGTGCACTATTGTTGCTCTATTTGTGGGATTAATTGTAAGTGCTGAAGAGATATACAAAGACAGAAAGATACTAAAAAGGGAGAGCTTTCTTAACCTGAGCAGAAGTAGCTATTTATTTTCCAAGCTCAGCATTCTATTTATCATATCGGCCATACAGGCAGCCATGTTTGTATTGGTTGGTAATACCATTTTAGGAATACAGGGCATGTATTTTGAATACTGGTTGGTATTTTTCTCTTTATCAACACTGGCAAATGTTCTTGGTTTGAATATTTCCGCTGCCTTCAACTCGGCGGTTACAATATATATCCTTATACCCTTTCTCATAATACCACAAATGGTGCTTACCGGAGCAATGTTTAGTTTTGACAAGATTAACCGCTCCATTGGGGGTGGCATGGAAAAAGTACCTGTTATTGCGGAGGTCATGCCTTCAAGATGGGCCTTTGAAGCTTTGGTTGTAAATCAGTTTGTTAACAACGGATATGAGAGTCAGTTTCATGACCTGCGGAAACTCGAAAGTGAGTTCAACTATAAGAATGTTTATTATTTTCCTGAATTGAAAAGTTTCGTTGAAAATTATCGCGCTCGCATGTTGGCAAACGACAGCATGCCCATTAGCGATGAAAATCTCGAACTCATTCACCATGAAGTCAGTAAGGAGATTAACTCGCCCTATACTCAAAATCATAAGCTCGTTTTTGACCCTATCGATAAAATAAATCCTGATGATTTCAATATGGATATTGCAGGTGAATTATTGGTGTATCTAAACAATCTTCATGATTTTTACCGGCTGAATTTTAATAAGATTAATGAGAATATTGACCAGAAGGTCACGCAAATGGTAAGCTCAATGGAAAAGAGAGATGCTTATCAGGCCTATTATGACGACAACTTCAATACGTATCTGTCTCGTTTTGCAAAAAACAGTATGGCCCCTCTCCCTTTGGTACGGTTAGACAACAGACTGGTTCAAAAGATCGATCCCATTTATCTTGATCCCCAGGATCGGAGGGTTTTTAGCTTCAGATCCCATTTTATGTCGCCTACCAAAAACTTTTTCGGAAACCTCATACCAACCTTTTACTTCAATGTAATGGTGATCTGGATATTCACTATTATGGCCTATGTAGCTTTATACTATAATGCTTTAAGCCGTCTGTTAACAGGGTTTGAAAACCTGGGATCAAGGATAGGGAATATAAAAATTCCAGCACTGGTTAGTAGAAAAAGAAAAAAAGAACCATCAGAGCCTAATAAAAAATAAGCCAAAATTGCACCCCTTTGTAAAACAAATATCTAAAGCTATGAAGAACTTAAAATTAATTTCAATATTGCTGGTCATTTTCACCATGTTTCAATTTGCAGGTTGTCAGCAAGGACAAAGACAAGAAGCCAGCGACCTTTTAAATGACTCCCTTATTCAGGCATCAGTAAGGCTTGATGATGAGGTAGTCGGTGAAATGATCTCCTCAATACCCAACCCGGTTGAAATGTCTTCATTACTGCAGAAATCTGGAGTTGTTTATTCGCAGGAGTTGCTTAATCCGGCCCAAAACATCGACAATTACAACACCAATTTTAACAGGGCGCTCAACCTGGGTGTTTATGGCACCGATCTTGTGTATATGAACATCTACGACCGAACCATTTCAACCATTCGCTACCTGGGCAATGTAAGAGATCTGGCGGCAGAATTACGAGTAGAGCAGTTCTTTGACTACGAAACGCTTAACCGACTTTCGGAAAGCAGCAGAAATATTGACTCTGTTTTGTTTATTACCAATACCGGATTTGATGATATGAACCGTTACCTTATCGACCAGGGTCGCGGAAATCTGGCAGTGCTTATTTCCTATGGTACATGGGTCGAAAGTCTTTATATTGCCACAAATGTACAGACAGTGCCACCCAACAGGGAAACCATTAATATTCGTATTGGCGAACAAAAGAAAGTGCTCGACAATATTATCCTGTTGCTTAACACCTATCGAAATGACCCTAGTTTTACTGCTCTTATTAACGATTTAATGCGACTTAAAAAAGAATTCGATAAAGTTACCATTAGTTATATTTATAAAGAGCCAACTATTGAAGAAATTGATGGTATGGTTGTTCTGGTAGACAATTCACGGAGTGAGGTTATTATTACAGACGAAACCATTCAATCTATTGCATCTGTAATAGCAGAAATAAGAAATAAATTGATCAACTAAAAAAAAACTGGCAATAGTTACTTGTATCAAATTATTTAATGTCGTAAAAAAACAGGTTATGAAAAAATATATTATCCTTTTCAGTTTACTATTTGTGCTTCTCTTTTCGGGTAAGGCCTTCTCTCAATGTGGTACTTTGCTTGATGTATGTCATGCTAAACTGGACAATGCAAGATTTTTGAAAAGCTGGCCCGTTCAGCTGCCCCAGCAAACTAAGGGAGAAAACCTACCACAGGTAAGTTTTAAAATGCCTCTCAGCAGTGGTACTACTTATAAAATATTTGCCTGTAATGCCGAAGAACTCCCGGGGAAGGTTATCATCAGTATTAGAAACCACAACGATGATTTGGTTATTACCTCCTATCTGGTGGAGCAAAAAAGACACCTACCCATGATTATGTTTCCTGTAGGCATGAGTGGTATCTATACCTTTAGTTTTTATTTCGAGGATGGTCAGGAAGGTTGTGCCGTGGGTGTAGTTTCCAGCGTAAACTAATCTCCAGATAGATCTTTCTTATTGCTTTTCTTTAGGTAATAACGCTTAAAGAAACATATGCTTTTTTTTATTACTTTCGGTAACCTAATACCGATTGAAAATTATTTATCATGGAGAATAACAAGCAAAAAAAAATATTTGTCATAGAAGATAACAAAACCGAAGGAATGTTGCTTAAGCTATGCCTGGGTTCTATTAAGAATGTTGTTATCAGTAATTTTACTACAGGGCAGGAATTACTCGACAATCTAGATGAAAATCCCGAAATAGTTATTGCAGACATGATGCTGCCCGATATATCGGGGGAAGAAATGGTTTTAACCATTAAGGAGTATAATCCCAAAACTGAAGTTATTGTTGTTTCCGCTCAAAAAGACATCGATCTTGTTGCCCGACTGCAGGAACTTGGAATTTATAATTACTTGGTTAAAAGTGAAACTTGTATGGAGTCTCTCCAAAAGTCCATTGAAGACTTGACTTTTTTAATCGATCACAAGAGATGATTTTATTTTAGCAATCTAATACAACGGGTCTCTTTGACCCGTTTTTTTTTGCCTTATTTTAAAGTTTTCTTTATGAGTATTGTGCATATTTCAATCGTTAATTTCGTATTTTTACAAAGGCTTTAGGTAAAACTTCTCATCTGTTTATCTCTTTTAAGCTTTAGTACAGGGGATTTTACCTCCCGGGTAAACTTCATCCAAAATTTAATATAAGCTCAACATGAAAGGCTCCAATGATACCCAATCACCTAAGAACAATTCAGAAAAAGAAAGTAAGGCACAAGAAATGGAGAAAGAAAAGGGAGGACTATGTAACTCTCATATGTTTTGTGTGGGAGTTGGTGCTTCAGCAGGTGGACTAGAAGCCTTAGAACAATTTTTTAAAAATATGAAGCCCAATAGTGGCCTATCTTTTGTGGTGGTTCAGCATCTTTCTCCAGATTACAAAAGCTTAATGGTAGAATTGCTCTCCAAGCATACCATGATGAAGGTATATAGAGCTGAGGAAGGTATGGAAATTAAGCCCGACTGCATTTATCTTATTCCACCAAAAAAAAACATGACTGTTTTTCAGGGCAAGCTTTACCTCACCGAACAAGACCATCATCATGTAATCAATTTACCTATCGACATCTTTTTTCGGTCTCTGGCCGAAGATTATGGCGATAAATCCATCGGAATTGTTTTGTCGGGAACTGGCAGCGACGGAACTTTAGGAATCAGAGCCATCAAAGGAATCGGGGGCATGATTATGGCGCAGGATGATATAAGCGCTAAATTTGATGGCATGCCCAGAAGTGCAATTTCTACCGGATTGGTTGATTATATACTCCCTGCCGATAAAATGCCTGAGGAATTGCTTAAATATGTCAAGCATCCACTCTCGGCTATAGTCGAAGATAAACAGAATCTTTCCAATAATGAAAACACGCTGGGCAAAATATTATCGATCATAAGAAATATCACCGGTGTCGATTTCACCTACTACAAGCCTAATACCATTGTACGAAGGCTTGAACGTCGCATTACTATTAACCAAATAAGCAGCTACGAAAATTATGTTAGTTTTCTTGAACAATCTAATAAAGAGGTAAATATCCTCTATAAAGAATTGTTAATAGGCGTAACCAAATTCTTTAGAGACCAGGATAGCTTTGACATTATAAAAGAAGAGATTATTCCTCAATTGTTTGTCAATAAAAAGAAGGATGAACCTATTCGATTATGGTGCGTGGGCTGTAGCACCGGTGAAGAGGCCTATGGACTTGCCATAATGCTTAAAGAGCATATGGAATCAGCCGGTATAAACCAGAATGTAAAGATCTTTGCAACAGATCTTGACAAGGAAGCCATTGAGTATGGCAGCTCAGGTTTTTATACCGAAAGCATTATTGCTGATGTTTCGCAGGAAAGACTAAAAAATTACTTTATTAAAAAAGATAAAGGTTACCAGATTAAAGAAGATATTAGAAAAATGGTGATTTTTGCAACCCATAATATCATTAAAGACCCGCCGTTTTCCAAAATAGATTTAATTAGTTGCCGAAACATGCTTATCTACCTTAAGCCGATAATGCAGAAAAAAGTACTTTCTCTTTTTCACTTCTCACTCAACAAAGATGGATTCTTATTTTTGGGATCCAGCGAATCCCTGGGTGACTTGTCAAAAAATTTCTCTACCATAAGCAGTAAATGGAAAATTTATGGCTTTAAAGAAGGTGTTGCTGCCGACAGTTTAGGCGATCTCATGTTACCCAACATGAGCAGGATTAAATCATTACCTCAGACCAACGATTATACCGTTAAAACACCTTCATCAAATTCGGAGCTTACAGATAGCATTTACAATACCATAATAGAAGAATTCATTCCTCCTTCTGTAATTGTAGACCAGAATTTTAATATCGTTCATATCTGCAAGGACGTTAACAGATTCATTAAACTTCCGGCCGGAAAAGTAACTTTTGATATACTCTCCCTTCTACGAAAAGAATTGAGTACGCCCATTTCCATTGCTATACACAAAGCATTTAAGGAAGACAAGGAGGTGGTGTATAACGACTTTAAGATTAAGGAAAATAATGAAATCATTCATGTAAACATCAGAGTAAAACCCTTACTAGAGCGTCTTAAATCGCATAAAATGGTGTTTATTTTCTTCGAGGAGAGATCATCTACAAAAAATGCTGAAGAACATAAACAGCTTAATTATATAGAGTATGATACCAGCCAGCAAATGAAAGACATGGAGCTGGAATTAAAATACACCAAAGAAAACCTTCAGGCAACCATCGAAGAATTGGGTACTTCCAATGAGGAACTTCAGGCTACTAATGAAGAACTTATCTCATCAAATGAAGAATTGCAGTCAACCAACGAAGAACTCCAATCGGTAAACGAAGAACTCTATACCGTTAACAGTGAATACCAAAATAAGATAGAGATTCTTACTCAACTTAATAATGACATTAATAATCTACTTAAGAACACCAATATCGGTACAGTTTTTCTGGACAGAAACCTGCTCATCAGAAAATTTACTCCTGCCGTAACTTCAGCGATCAATATTCTTGAGATGGATATTGGCCGGCCTATTCATCATATTTCGCACAATACTTTATACGACAATTTCCTGAGTGATATAGAAAACGTATTGCGAACCCTTGTGCCCAGAGAAGCAGAAATACAAGGAAAAAACAGCAATTGGTTTTTGATGCGCATACTCCCCTATCGGACACTCGAAAATGCTATTGATGGGGTGGTCATTACCTTTTTTGACATTACCGAACGGAAAATCTTTGAGGAACAAATACAAAGGAAATCAAATCTGCTCATTTCGGTTCTAGACAACAGCCCTATTGCTAATACTATCCTCGACAAAGAAGGCAAAATAACCTATGCCAACCATTTGGCCGAAGAGGTGTTGGGTATTACCAAAAATGAAATTACATCCAGAACCTATAATGCCCCACATTGGAGAATTAAAGATCTAAATGGAGACTTCCTTCCTGATGAAAACCTCCCCTTTCACATCGTAAAGAAAACAGGAAAGCCTGTTTTTGATGTCATTCATATAATTGAATGGCCTAATGGCGACATGAAAATTCTCAGCATCAATGGTTCTCCTATATTTGACCAAAACAAACAAGTGGATGGAGTAATCTGCACTATGATGGATATTACCCAAAAACATAAACTTGAAGAAAAAATAAAAAGAGAATATGATCTTTTAATCAGAATTCTGGAGAATAGCCCGAATGCCATGATCATGACCAACAAGGAAAGCAAAATTAATTTTCTAAATTCCATGGCCTGCGAGTTATTTAACCTTTCAACCGCTCAACTGGAGAAAGGATTGTTCTTCAAAGACCTGCATGTGTATGCTTATGATACCATCAACGGTTATGCCAACATCGTAGATCAGGTAATCGCAACAGGTAGAACATCACAAAACATCAGACATTACTTTAAAAATTCGGAATTCTCCGAAAATGTTCTTTACATAACGGCTTCTCCCTCTTTCGACGAAGGCAAAAATACTGAAGGAGTCGTCATGGAGATCGATAGTCACTCTGACCTTTTGAACAACTCCGACCTTTTGGCTAAACAACTTACTATACTGAGTAATATGGTGGAAACAGGGGTGTTTACCCTTAATATTAACAGCGAAATAACCTCATGGAATGTCAATGCAGAAAAAATTACAGCCATAAGTCAAAATCTGGCTCTTGGACAAAAGTGCTATGCTGCCAATAGTCAGAAGGCAAAAAAAATACCTTGTTTTCTTGCTGACAAACCCATTGAATCTGAAATTTGCAAAAAACTGGTCTTCTTTATCGACCAAAAAGAAATCAAATTCATTGTTAACAAAATAAATATCATCAAAAATGATAAAGGGCAAATTATTGGTGCTATAGGATTCTTTGAAAACCTGATTTATTAGTTTATTTAAGGGTATGAATATCTTATCAACCCTTTATCGGGTTGCAACAACAATTCGTATTTAAAAAACATGGCCCAATGGTAGAATATTTCTCAATTAAAAAACCCAACACAATAAAAACAAATGGATTATACCAAATCATTTGAAAATAAAAATGAAGGGGATTTGCTTACAAACAACAAAAAAGACTAATTAACTGCAAACTTAGGCAACATCAAACACTTGAAACAGATTACATTACTCTGCTCGTTGTGAAATTCTTTACTCAATAAGCCAGATAGGTAATAACTCTTTAATCATAAAAACTCATTGTTTCACTGTATTTTTATTTAAAAATTATTGATATATTCACCTCCTTTAAAAAAGCAATGCTTTGAGCTAAACAGATTCCCCTTAAAAAAGGCACCCGGTTAAAATGATTAAACTCAATGTATGAAGAGAAATATTACCATTATAGTGGCCGAGGACGATGATGGGCATGCCCTTTTAATTAAAAGAAACCTCATTCGCTTCGGAATAATAAACCCTGTAATACATTTCAAAAATGGTGAAGAAGTGCTTCAGTTTTTTTTCAGTAAATACACGAACGATTTCAACACCCTTAATATTACGTATATAATCCTGCTCGACATAAAAATGCCCAAAGTAGATGGAATTGAAGTACTGGATAAGTTAAAAAAGAATACAATTACAAAGGATATACCCATTGTTATGATTTCAACTACCGATAATCCTAAAGAGATAGACATGTGCAATTCCATGGGATGTAATGGATTCATAATTAAGCCTATAGATGTGCAAAATCTTATTGAAATATTAGGAAACCTTGATTATGAGCTGGATATTGTAGAAATTAAAAATCTAAATTAACATGTCTGAGAATCCAATACAACATCTTTTGCGGCCCCGGGAATACATCATCTGGATTGTAGAGGACGATGCTCTTCTTAACAATGTTATAACCAGAAGTTTGCAGAAAGCCGGGTGGAAATGCAAAAGTTTTCTCTCAGGCAAGGAAATTCTGGAATACAATAATAGTGAAGAAAAATCGGGGACCCCCAATCCTATTATGCTGCTTGATTTTTTACTGGATGATATGAATGCCATTGAACTGCTGAATAAACTAAAAGAATTGGACCAGTGCTATCCCTTTGTTATCATGACAGGATTTGGCGATGAAAAAACAGCCGTTGAACTAATGAAGCTTGGTGCAATAGATTATATTGTCAAGGAACAGTTTTTTGTGGGCAAAGTGGTAAGAGTGATACAGCAGGCTAATGAAAAGCTCGAGACCACCAGAAAGCTTGAATTATCCAGACGTCAATTGGAAGAAAGCGCAGAAAAACTAAAGATACTGAACAAAAAAATAAATTTACAGAAACTTACTATTGAAAATGAGAAGGCCAAAACTGATAAGTTGCTGCAGAGTGTCCTTCCTAAATCTATTGCCAGAGAATTACTTGAAAAGGGATTTACCAAACCCAGGCAGTATGAAAACGTTTCAATTCTCTTTGCCGACGTAATAGGTTTTTCTGACCTGGCCCGAAAAACGCATCCTATTGAATTGGTCACCCGGTTGGATAACTACTTTTATATTTTTGATGAGATCATTGAGCAGTATGGACTGGAAAAAATAAAGACAATAGGCGATTGTTATATGTGCGCCGGAGGCATACCTGAGGAAAACATTAACAATCCCGTCCTTACAGTGTTGACCGGTTTGAAAATTCAATACACCATTGATAAGCTTAAGGAAGAATATATAAGCGATAACTCGGGCTTCAGGTTACGCCTGGGCATTCATACCGGCAATGTGGTAGCTGGTGTAGTAGGGAAAATAAAATTTGCCTACGATATATGGGGTGATGCGGTAAATATTGCCAGCAGACTGGTGGAAGCAGGGGAAGAAGATAAAGTCAATGTTTCGGAAAAAACCTTTAGTCTTACCAGAGATTATTTTGTTTTTACTAAAAGAGGTAATGTGATTACCAAGAGAAACTGCCCCATGAAAATGTACTTTGTCGAAAGGCTACTGCCCGAATATTCCGAAGATGAACATGGTATATTACCCAATTCTAAATTGATGAAAAAACTTAATATGAATGAGGCAATTAAATATTATTAAGTTTTTATATTAATATTGCATATAATATGTATTTACATTTTTGAAAAACAGAATGATTACTATAAATTTGCATCTATTTCTCTAAACTTATATAAATTTGAACTGACCAAGTAAATTAAACCCCGCAATATAATGCAAAGCCTTCCCAATCAAGATAATATACAAAACTACATCATCATAGTGGTTGAAGACGATGTGGCCCTAAATACTCTCATTCAGAAAACTTTACAACGAAATAACTACCAGACCAAAGGCTTTTATACCGGCAATGAAACCATTGATTGGCTCAAAGAAAACAATGGCCCTGATATACTGCTTCTTCTAGACTATCAACTATACGAGATGAGTGGTGAACAGGTAATAAAAATTCTGCGCAAAGACAATATAGATATCCCATTTGTTATTATTACAGGGCATGGAGATGAAAAAACCGCCGTGGAAATGATGAAACTGGGCGCTCATGATTATATGGTCAAGGACAGTAATTTTATCGATCTGCTGCCCACCATTGTAAAGCAGGTAATTAATCATCTGGATATCGAAAATAAACTTTACGAATCGCAGATTGCCCTCAAAAAGAGCGAAGAGAAATACCGTAGCATTTTTGAAAACATACAGGATGTATACTTTGAAATTTCCCTTAAAGGGGAAATACTCGAGATTTCTCCTTCGGTAGAAACCATGCTGGCTGTTAAAAAGGAAGACATCCTCCATCAACCCCTGTTTACGGATAAAAATGAGGAAAGCACCTTCCTGAATTTGCTTAAGGACAAAGGCTACATCTCTGATTACGAAATATACCTGCGCAAAGAAAATGGTCAGAAATTGCCCGCCTCATTTACCTGCAAGTATCTTTACGACGAATATGGCAAACCCCGCAAAATTATAGGGACCATACGCAATATCATGGAACGTAAGCAAGCTGAAGAAGTGATCAGGCACAGCGAAGAACGATACAGGATATTGGCCGAGAATTCCAGCGACATGATCTCCAAGCACAATTGGGACAGAACCTATTTGTATGTATCGCCGGCCTGCACCAAACTACTGGGTTATGTTCCCGATGATTTAACCGGCAGATCAGCTTATCAGCTGATTCACCCTAAAGATGTTGAGAACATTAGAAAGAATCATATTCTCCTTCTCGAGAACAGAACCAGCTCTTTCATTGAAAGCTACCGTATACGCAAAAAAGATGGCACCTATATTTGGTTTGAAACCAACAACCAGGTAATATACAACCAAAACACCAACCTTGTGCAGGAAATAGTTTGTGTATCCAGAGATATCACTGAACGAAAAGATAAGGAAGAACTCCTTAAAGCTAAAGAGGTTGCTGAAAGAGCCAACAAAGCAAAATCTGAATTTCTGGCCAATATGAGCCATGAAATACGAAACCCGCTTAATGCTATAATTGGCATGACTAATACGCTGTCTAAAACACCGCTCAACCAGAGCCAGAAGCAGTTTCTCACTTCTATTTCTCTTTCCTCAACCAATTTATTGAGCATACTGAACGACATCCTCGATTTCTCCAAAATAGAAGCCAATAAAGTAGATCTGGTTTTTGCAAGTTTCCACCTAAAAGAGGTGCTTTCGCACACGATTGAATCTTTCAAGCCGCAGGCAGAAGCTAAGAACCTTACCATCCTTTATGATATTAATCCCGCCACACCCGATAACCTCTATGGTGATGAGAAGAAAATAGTTCAGATTCTCAATAACCTTATCAGTAATGCAGTAAAATTTACCAATGAAGGCAAAGTTGAAGTGGAGGTTAGCTGCAGCAAATTACAATCCGATACGGCAAATATTCTCTTCCAGGTAAAGGATACGGGCATTGGTGTAAAAAAAGATGACATTCCCCAAATGTTCGAGTCTTTTCGGCAATTGGATATTTCAACTAAAAAAGAATACCAGGGCACAGGATTAGGGCTTGCTATTGTCAAGAGCCTGGTAGAAATGATGAACGGTAAGGTCTCTTTTGAAAGCACCCTTAACAAAGGAAGTGTTGTATCCTTCGAGATCCCTCTGATCGTATCCAGAAGCAGCGAGAGCTATCTTGGCGACAATACCGAAAACAGCATCAATTCCAATGAAAAAACCAGCGATAAGCCCCTTAAAATACTCATAGCTGAAGACGACGCCATTAACCAGATGTATCTGGCAGGTTTTCTTAAATCACAGGGCTGGTCAGTTGAATCTGCTTCCAATGGTTTAATCGCACTGGATAAGTTTCAAAAAGATAGTTTTGATCTTATTTTAATGGATGGTCAGATGCCCAAAATGGATGGTTTTGAAACCACTAAAAGAATTCGTGAACTGGAAAATGAAAAACAGTCTCCAAGCTCCATTCCTATTATCGCCATCACGGGATATGCAATTCCTGGCGATAGAGAAAGATTTTTAAGTGCCGGTATGGATGATTATGTTTCTAAGCCTATTAATGAGAATAAATTACTGGAAATTATTCATAATCTGATTGCAAAATAAGGAATAGTAAGTTAAATTGCATTTCCTCGATAAATAATTCAGGATTTACGAAATAAATGTTTTAGATTGACGCACATTTTGCCTTCTATTTTAAAAGTTTGTTATAATTTAGCACTTCAAGCAATCAATTTATAACATATCAATAAAACGAATAGTTATGCAAAATATAGAATGGGAAAAGCTTCCTTTTGGATACTTTAAAACAGATTATAATCTTCGTTGCTACTACCGTGATGGTAACTGGGGTGAAATAGAAGTATCGTCTTCTGAACATGTCAATATCCATATGGCTGCTACCTGCCTGCATTATGGCCAGGAAGCTTTTGAAGGAATGAAGGCTTACAGGGGTAAAGACAATAAAATACGTCTTTTCCGATGGAAAGAGAATGCTGCACGTATGCGCAAGTCGGCCCAGGGAATACTTATGGCCGAACCCCCCGATGAGCTTTTTTATGAAATGATAACCAAGGTGGTTAAACTCAATGAAAAATATGTTCCCCCTTTTGGTCATGGTGCATCGCTTTACATTCGTCCGGTACTTATTGGTACTGGTGTGCAGGTGGGTGTAAGCCCGGCTAAAGAGTATCTTTTAATGGTATTTGTTGGCCCTGTGGGTCCTTACTTCAAAGAGGGCTTCAATCCTGTTACCATGCAGATCGTAAAAGATATCGATCGTGCTGCACCACTGGGAACCGGACACATAAAAGTAGGGGGAAACTATGCCGGTAGCCTCAGAGCCTCCGAAAGAGCCAAAGCAGAGGGATTCTCTGCCGTACTCTTTCTCGAAGCAAAAGAGAAGAAATATATCGACGAAGCGGGTCCTGCCAATTTCTTTGCCATTAAAGGAAACAAGTACATCACCCCAAAATCAGATTCTATTCTGCCTTCTATAACCAATAAAAGCCTTATGGAGCTTGCAATTGATTTAGGTCTGGAAGTTGAACGCAGACCCGTAGCCATTGAAGAACTGGCGGGTTTTGATGAGGTAGGTGCTTGTGGTACAGCAGCGATTATTTCACCTATACGCAAGATCGTTGACCGAGATAGCGGCAAAGTATATGAGTTCTGCAAAGATGGTAAAGCCGGCCCCGTTTCTGAAAAATTATACAAGAAATTACAGGCTATCCAATATGGCGAAGAAACCGACACACACAACTGGGTAACTATTATTGACTAATATTTTTACTGAGCAAACTTCAGAATGCATAACACCACAGGAGGAAAACCATTATATTTTCCTCCTGTGGTGTTTTATGCCCTGCATGAAAGCTGAATGGTTAAAACTGAAAGAAAGCATTAATGGGGTGCTCACACCCTTGCTATACATTTTTCCTGGGTGATAAAGAGAAAAAGCTGCCCCGTATTTGAGACAGCTTCTTTAATATCTTACTTATTCGTCTTTTTATGAAATCAAATTATTCTTCATTAGGATCGCTTCCATCTGCTGTTGAATATGTTGGGCTTCATTAGCGGCAGCCTTTGCGAAATCATCGTTTGGTGAGGCAAAAATAATGCTGCGCGACGCATTGATCAATAAACCACAGTCTTTGGTAATAGCGAATTCGGCTACCTGCTCCAGGCTTCCGCCCTGGGCGCCTACCCCCGGCACCAGTAAAAAGGTATTGGGTGCTATTTCTCTTACTGTTTTCATTAAATCGGTCTGGGTAGCGCCCACCACAAACATCAGCTGCTCATTGCCGGCCCAGGACAAGGATTTCTCCATTACATATTCAAAGAGTTTTTTTCCACTGTAGATTTTCACCCCTAGTTTCTCAAGCAGAGCAGGAATTTGTGGCTGAAGCATCTGGAAATCTTCTGATCCCGCATTAGAGGTAAGGGCAAGGACTATGGTCCATTTATCTTTGTATTTAAAGAAGGGCTCCAGCGAATCGAATCCCATATACGGGCTTACGGTTAGGGCATCAAAACCCATTACTTCAAAAAAAGCTTTGGCATAATAAGAAGCCGAATTACCAATATCCCCACGCTTTGCGTCGGCAATGGTAAACACCTTTTCATCAAGGCTGTTCAAATATCCAATGGTTTTTTCCAAAGATACAATGCCTTTGCTGCCCATGGCTTCATAAAAAGCCAGATTAGGTTTATAGGCTACCGTATAGGGCAGGGTAGCATCGATGATTCTTTTGTTGAACTCAAAGATGGGATCATCCAGCTGCTTGAGGGAAGCTGGGATTTTCTCCATGTCGCTGTCAAGTCCTACACAGAGAAAGGACTTTTTTGATTTAATCAGATTAACGAGTTGCGTCCGGTTCATTTGTTGAATACTTTATGCAACACCTTCTTTAAGTTTCTCAGCATTCTCAGCTACTTTCAGTGCATCGATTACCTCATCTATCTCTCCATCAATAATAGCAGAGAGATTATACAATGTAAGTCCTATACGATGGTCGGTAACCCTTCCCTGAGGATAGTTATAGGTCCTGATTTTAGCAGAACGGTCACCGGTAGAAACCATGGTTTTGCGTCTTGAAGATATTTCATCGAGATACTTTTTGTATTCCATATCAAAAAGCCTGGTGCGCAAAACTTTAAAGGCTTTGTCAAAGTTTTTCAGCTGTGATTTCTGATCCTGGCAGGTTACCACCAACCCCGACGGGATATGGGTAAGCCTTACAGCAGAATAGGTAGTATTCACCGATTGCCCCCCAGGGCCCGATGAACAGTAGGTATCTTTACGCACATCACTCATCTTCAAATCGATATCAAACTCATCGGCTTCGGGCAACACCGCTACCGTAGCAGCTGAAGTATGCACACGTCCCTGGGTTTCGGTCTGAGGCACCCGTTGTACTCGATGTACTCCGGATTCGTATTTCAGGGTACCATATACCTTTTCTCCGGTCACATTAAAAACCACCTCTTTATAACCTCCCGAGGTACCTTCATTCATATCCACCACATCTGTTTTCCAGCCTTTCTTTTCACAATACTTAATGTACATACGGAAGAGATCGCCGGCAAAAATAGCGGCTTCATCGCCACCGGTTCCGGCACGGATTTCAACAATGGTATTTTTCCCATCCTGAGGATCGGAGGGTACCAAAAGAATTTTGATTTTTTCTTCCATCTCTTCTTGTTTCTCCTGCAGATCTTCCAGTTCCATTTTAGCCATCTCACGAAATTCCTCGTCCTTTTCCTGGGCCAGTATTTGTTTTGAAGAAGTGATGTTATCTATGATGTTCTTGTACTCTTTATAGGCTTCTACAAGCTCTTCAAGATCTTTATATTCCTTGTTCAGTTGGATATAACGCTTCATATCCGAAATAACATCCGGATCAGTAATTTGCTGGGCAACTTCTTTATACCTGCTATATATTGCTTCTAGTTTATCTAATAACATAAAAATTTATATTAATGCTGAAGATTGCTTTAGCTTTTTCAATTGAATACCAACCCAAAAAGAAAAAGCAAAATTAGTAAAAAAGCATTGGATTACAATTGATATTTAAATTTACCTGTGGGGGTGTCAACGGTAAGATTGCGTCCGGATTGCTTTTCACAATACCCGATAATCTGAGCCTCAATACCAAATGAATTGCTGATCTGGATAATATCTTCAGCCAGTTTTTCTTCTAAATATATTTCCATCCTGTGGCCCATGTTAAAGACCTGATACATTTCCTGCCATAAAGTACCAGATTCTTTTTGAATCATTTCATACAACGGAGGAATGGGGAAGAGATTATTTTTCACAACATGGATATCCTGAATAAAATTTAAAACCTTGGTTTGTGCACCACCGCTGTTATGAATTAAACCATGGATACTGGAGGCATAGCGTGAAAGAATTTCTTTCATTACCGGAGCGTAGGTACGTGTGGGCGAGAGCACCAGTTTTCCGGCATCAAGTCCGAAAGCACCCTCCACTTTATCGGTGAGCTTTTTACTGCCAATATAAACAACATCATCGGAAAGAGCATTATCGTAGCTTTCAGGATATTTTTGCGCATATTCTCCTGAAAAAACATCATGCCGTGCAGAGGTAAGACCATTGCTGCCCATTCCTCCATTGTATTCATCTTCATAAACCGCTTTACCGTATGACGACAGACCAACAATAACATCTCCGTCGGTAATGCCGTCATTGGGTATAACCTTCGATCTTAACAGCCTTGCTGATACCGTTGAATCTACAATGATGGTTTTTACCAGATCGCCTACATCGGCAGTCTCACCACCTGTTGACCACATATTGACGCCATGATCGCGCATTTTCTCAAGAAACTCTTCCGTACCGCTTATTATGGCACTGATTACTTCACCGGGAATCAGGCCTTTATTGCGACCAATCGTTGAGGAAAGCAATATGTTATCGGTAACACCGGCACAAAGCAAATCGTCGAGATTCATTACAACAGCATCCTGGGCTATTCCTTTCCATACCGAAAGATCTCCTGTTTCTCTCCAGTATATGTATGCTAAAGAAGATTTGGTACCAGCGCCATCGGCATGCATAATGTTGCAGTAATCGGGGTCGCCACCCATATAGTCAGGTACTACTTTACAAAATGCATTGGGGAATATCCCTTTATCGAGGTCTTTTATAGCCTTATGTACATCTTCCTTCGATGCCGAAACACCTCTCTTTGAATAATTGCCTGAATATTCCATTATTTTAAAAATGCATTACGTTTCAATAAGAAAACAATCATACCTGGTTGCAACAGAAGAAACCTCTCCCTTGCTTGCATATCATCAGGGGCTGTTTTGAGTTTGTTCAAAATCATCCGATAGTACCCTGAATTCTGTTCTTCTGTTAAGCTGATGCGCAACATCCCTTTGCTTTTCAGTGGGCAAACTATTGATGTAGCGTTCTGTAAGTTCTGTACCTGCCTCGAAAGTGAACCCTTCTCGGGTGATGGTTTTTTCAATAATCCGTGGCACCGTCTTGCCATATCCTTTGGCTACCAGTCGATCGCCATTAATACCCTGCTCGATAAGATAATCAACCACCGACTGGGCACGCTTCTGTGATAAGGTGTCGTTTACCTCTATCGATCCCCTGCTGT
>JBEPXC010000039.1:0-20979 GCA_041642035.1 Sphingobacteriia bacterium | reverse complement strand
GCTGAAATCTATAAATGAATATGGATGTTTCAGGGAATCATCTCAGCAAGTGTTAGTGTATCCGGAAGTTGAGGCTGGATTTAATGCCGATAACGAGCAGATGATGGGCTGTAATCCTTTGGATCTGGAATTTATAAACAATTCATTAAGAGCTCATCAATACTATTGGGATTTTGGCGACGGAAATACCTCTACCATCAAACAACCGGCCAACAAATTTTTTACTCCCGGCACACAAGAGAGTATATATGACATTAAACTAAGCGCACAATCGGTTTATGGTTGCAGGGATAGCATAATACGCCAGGCCAAGGTATTTCCTGTACCCATGGCCGACTTTTTTGTCAGTCCACATACGCAGGTATTCCCAAGCAAAAGTATCAGAATGGAAAATTTAAGTGCTCCCGGCAACTGGACTTTCTATTGGGATATGGGCGATGGAACTACCTTAACTACAGACAACTGGAATACTATGGAGCATGAGTTTGTATGGCCCTCCGGCGATTACTCCACCCGCTATTACACCATAAGCTTAAAGACTGCGAATGATTTTTGCCATGACAGCATCAGTCAAAACATTGTTGTTAAAGCTCCGATGCCGATGGTAGGATTTGAACCTGCTGCACAAGGATGTCCTCCTCTTGAAATACAGTTTAGAAACGACTCTCAATATGGTAAAGAATTTTACTGGGATTTTGATGATGGTGAATTCTCTCAGCAGCAAAATCCTGTACATACCTTTCACGAGCCAGGTGAATATATGATAAAACTGCTGGTAAGTGGTGAAGGAGGGATAGATTCAGCTTATCAAACGGTAACAGTTTTTGAACCCCCAAAGGCAGATTTCAGGGTTACTCCTCCTGTAGTCCAGCTGCCCTACGAATCAGTTCAAATGGTTAATTTGTCTAGCCTGGCAGCTTACTACGAATGGCATATGGGCGATGGCACCATTTACTATGATTTCGAACCCAACCACAAATATGATCAACCGGGTAACTATGAGATAAGGCTGAACATTGCCACCAACACCTTCCCACAATGCTTTGACCAGATCGTAAAAGCAAATGCAGTGATCGCAGAACAGGGTTGCCAGGTAATATTTCCCGATGCCTTTACACCCAACACCAGCGGTCCCAGTGATGGAAGATATGTTACCAATGATCCGGCCAATCATGTTTTCTACCCCATTCACACGGGAGTGCAAAAATACCAACTGGAAATATTTAACCGTTGGGGCGAATTTCTTTTCAGGTCAACCGATATCGATATTGGATGGGATGGCTATTACAGGGGCAAACTCTCACCCATGGATGTTTATGTATGGAAACTCAAGGCGACATGCCATAGTGGCAAGGAAATAGAATCAGCCGGCGATGTCACTTTATACAGATAACAACAACCAATATGAGGCCAGAGCAAGAATAAGAACTAAAATCTACTAAGATGAAAAGGGCAACTATTACATACAGCAACATAAGGAGGATACCAATCATGGTATGTATTACCATGTTATGCGCAGGCTCTTTCAACTTACAGGCACAATCGCCCCAGTTTTCCCAGTTCTATGCTTCCCCCTTATATATGGCTCCTTCTTTTGCCGGTGCTACCGATGGAAGCCGCATAGTGATGAACTACCGCAATCAATGGCCACAAATACCCGGATCTTTTGTCACCTATGCCTTCTCCTTTGATCATTATTTCCATAATTATCGCAGTGGTCTGGGGGTACTATTATTCAGAGATCAGGCAGGAACAGGCCGTTTGGCTACTTCAACAGGGGGATTAGTCTATTCCTATAACTTTAAAGTAAATCATAACTGGACAATCCGCCCGGGAATACAGTTCTTGTATGCTCAACGAACAGTTGATTTTCACCGCAATACTTTCGGAGACCAAATATCTCTCGACCAGATATTACCTTCCAGTCTGGTAGCAAATCCTATTGAAAGAGTAGGATATTTCGATGCAACATCCTCTATTATTGCATACAGCCCTGCAATATGGGCAGGTCTTACCGTTGATAATCTCATGAGACCCAACACCTCAATGACCCAGGAAGAAAGCCGCATACCCATGAAATTCTCTTTATACGGAGGTTACCGGTATTATTTTGGCGGAAGCTATGCCCAGCAGGTGCGTGAAAGCATTTCGATGGCTGTAATGTACAAAAACCAGGGCAAATTCAACCAACTCGACGTGGGGGCCTACTGGACCAGAAATCCCATCAGTGTTGGCTTGATGTATCGTGGAATTCCATTTTTCAACAATACCATTCACGGGCTATTCAACAACGATGCCCTCGTGCTTATGGGTGGACTGAGCACCAAAAATATGCGCATAGGGTATAGTTATGACTTCACCATCAGTCGACTCATTAACTCAACAGGCGGAGCACACGAAATCTCTCTTATTTATCAGTTTAATCAGGGCGCACCAAACAAAAAACAGGGTGCAATACCTTGCCCGGCATCACAAATGTAATTCTGTATACAACAAGTAAGAGAGTGTAGCTCAAGGGATAATTATAGGTTTCCTTTTCTGTCTTTACTGCTCATAAACCAGAACTCAGACCAGCATTTCAACCCTTGTTCTGCATCAGCCATTTCTGCAAAACCAGCAGTTGCCATACTTTATTGTAAAGGTAGAATTGATCTTTTCGATAAAAGCCATCCAGCAAATCCCTCACCATGGCGGGCTCCAACACACCGACATCTCTTATGGCTTGTTCATTGAGATAATCCATGGCAAAATCTTTCAATTCTGACTTAAGCCATTTCTTCAGGGGTATTGCAAATCCACGTTTAGGTCGGTTAAAGAATTCGGCGGGTACATATTTATAAAGCAATTGCTTGAGCAGCCATTTGGCCTCTCCTTTATGCCATTTGTGTTGAACCGGAAGATTTACAGCCCACTCCACCAAGCGATAATCCAGTAAGGGCACTCGGGTTTCCAGGCCGAAGAACATACTGGCTCGGTCTACCTTAACCAGCAAATCATCAGGCAGGTAATAGTTAATATCAAATAAAGCCTGCTGCTCAGAAGCAGTAAGACTGGACTTTGAATGTTCCTTTAAGAGAAATTCCTGATAATAATCCTTCCTTAGAAAGCTCCGTATTTCTTTTCTTGAAAACAGGTATTGCTCCTGCGAGAAAATATGACTTCTTTGCTGCTCGGCGCTTACTTTGTCGAAAAGTCCGGCAGCTCTTCTGTACTTCATGGGGCCATGCTTGAGCAATATCGAGGCAGGAGCCCTGAGGAGAGACACGACAGGATGTGAAAGTCGCCTGGCCCAGCGATAAGCACCATACCCCATAAATAACTCGTCGCCTCCATCACCCGATAAAGTCATGGTGACATGCCGGCGTGCCATTTGAGAGACCATCAGGGTTGGGATTGCTGATGAATCGGCATAAGGTTCATCATATATATCCGTAAGCTCTGGCATCCACTCAAGCGCATCTTCTTCTGTAACCATCATGCTATGATGCGATGTACCCAGGTATTGGGCAATGTTTCGGGCATGCATAGATTCATCAAATTCCTTATCCCAGAATCCGATACTAAAGCTATTGATGGGCTTGGAATGCAGGCTTTGAGCCACAGCAGTGACCAGGCTGGAGTCGACACCTCCACTAAGAAAAGTACCGTATGGGACATCCGAGACCAGACGATATTTAACAGAAGATTCGACCAGTTCTTGCAGTTCCTCAAGATAATCTGAATACGATCTGGTAGGATATATACCTCTGGTAATTTTCTCTTCCAGGTTCCAGTATTGATGCAATGAAAGTTGCCCTCCCTGCACCACACCAAAATGGCCGGCGGGAAATTTACTTATTTGAGTATAAATGCTTCGAGGAGAAGGAATATAGCCCAGGTGAAGGAATTGATTGATAGATCCACTATTGTGTGTAAGGTGTTTACGAATCCCGGGGTCCTTTGCCAATACCTTTAATTCCGAAGCAAAGGCAAATACATGATCATGCTCAAAAAAATACAGGGGTTTAATGCCCAGTCGATCGCGAAATAAGAACAATTTTCTCTCTTGCTTATCCCAGATGGCCATGGCAAACATACCGTTGAGAAACTGTAAGAAATGAGTATTCCAGATGGCAAAGGCTTCCAGAATAATCTCAGAATCAGACTGTGTACGTGAAACGAAGCCGGGCCTTGCGGATGCTATTCTCTGATGTATTGCCTTGAAATTATATATCTCCCCGTTGAAGACCATAACATATCTTCCACAATGAGAATGCATGGGCTGATTTGCCAAAGATGAGAGATCAAGAATACTAAGACGTAAATGCCCCAGAACAATACCATCACCCTGATAGCTGCCTCTTGCATCGGGACCACGATGAGCAAGCCGCTCCAAAGCATCCGAAACTGAGGTGTCACTATTTTTTTCACCGCCTACAAAGCCCAGTATTCCGCACATATCTTTTAATTGTAGTGTAAAAGTAACAAAAGCCCCTCTTTATTGAAGAAAAAAATTTTTTATAATGAAGCGTTTTTATAATTTAGCCGCATCTAATTTAGCAAACAGTTTGAACGATTGATATAATGATGACAACCCATACAGATACAGATAAAATATTGGAACAAGCCTGGAAAAAGTTTAATAAGAAAGACTTTGATGCAGCAGAAGATCTCTTTACAGGCATCCCCGAAGATGATGATAATTTCAAGGAAGGACTTTATGGGAAGGCGCTGTGCCAACTGCGCAAAAAAGATTTCAATCAGGCCATAGATATACTTGATCGTATTCAGGAACTAGATCCTCAGGATTATAAAATTCACCATGTAAAGGCTCTCTGCTATGGCGGAGATGAAGACTATGATATGGCCTTTGCAGAACTTGACAAAGCAATAGAAATTACTGGCGACCGTCATGACCTGTATTACGATATGGGAGGTACATTACTTGCTGCCAAAGATTACAAGAGAGCTGCACAATATTTTGAAAAATGCATTGATATTGACAACAAATGCTTTGAAGCCTGGGTGGGTAAGGCACTGGCTGCATATTTCAACAAAGAACAGAAGGCTGCCTATGAATTTGCCAACATTGCTCTCAAATTTAATCCAAAATCCCTGATGGCTTTACTATTAAAAGCAGAGGTTCTTATGGAAACCGGGAAGAAAGACGATGCGGGTAAAGAATTAAAAAAGATCCTGGCCATCGATCCGTCTATTTTTAAGGCAAAAGTCCAGGATAAGGAAGAGTCTGATAATGACAACTACGATGTAGACGAGGATGCCAATCGCAATGAAGACGATGAAATAGAAGAGTTCGATCTCGACGATTAATCAAGTCCTGTTCCCGTTCACAAACAAAATCTGTATATTTGTTGCTCAGCAATTCTAATATCGGTTTCCTTTTCCCAAAAAGACAACCACAATGAACATTCTCATTAAAGAGGCTGATGAATTAAAAAGATGGGATGATGAACTTGAGGCATTTGGGGGAAGTGTTTTCCTCTCAAGATCCTGGATAGAAAATATCGCTGACCATAATCATTTTCCGCTGTTCCTGCAGTTCTTTTATCAAGGAATGTTGATTGCTGTGTTAGGGGGTTTGGATACTCCCGTGAGAAACCATCCGCAAAGACAATTGTTTTTTTATTCGGGAATAGCTACAGTAACCCATGACAATTTGCTGATCAAACATTGCAAAATTGCGCTCAGTAAATATGCACAATCAAAGGGCTATGCCCGCATAACACTCAAATCGTATGACCACCATATACCCTTTAACAATGGGGCAAACGGGCCATTAAAACCTTATAAGCGTATGGAATATTGTTTCGATCTCACAAAGGGATGGGAAAATATTACCGATGGCTTTGATAGCGATATCAGGCGTAGAGCAAGGAAAGCAGAAAATGAAGGCCTGATTTTTAAAGAAAGTAATTCCATAGAGCTGGTTGACGCCTTGTTCGATTTGTTGCATACGACCTATTCTACGCGAAGAAAAAAAGGATACGGAAACTATTCATTCTTATTTCTACCCTATTTTAACCGGGAGCAAATCACTAAACTTCTGCTTTCGGGTTCAGCCTCCTTTTTTTACATCCAATATGCAGGAATAATCCTCAGCATGCAGTTGTATTTTAAGGGCAGAAGGGGCGTATATGGGTTGCTAATGGGAACCAGCAACCTGGGATATAAGATGAGTGCCCCTTCCCTGTTGTTTAAAAAGGGGGTAAAGGAACTTGCAACCAGAAACTATGCTTATTATAATCTTGGGGGCGTGCAAAGAAACCAAAATCATGCGGGTCTTAAAAAATTTAAGGACAAATTAGGCGCAGAAATCCTATACTCGGCGGAAGAAACCACCAATTTCTTAACCTCCCCATTGTTCTTTTATAATCCTACTCTAATTATAAAGCGCATTATCTCAAATTCGTCCTATATTCCCGGACGTATTAAGAAGCCGGTCATCCTCGGATGTGATTTTATTCTCAATCAGGCAGATAAGTATTGACATTTGCTTTGGCTGCTTTTTCTTTTTTCCAATATTCAGGTGTTATTTGCCAGTGTTCTCCCAGCTCAAAATCAAATGATTGGGGCTCAAACCTTGAAAACCCTGAGGCGTCGTAGTGGGTAAATTCTCCGAAATAAAGTTTTCCATCCACATTGTACAGATCAACCCTCACCGAATCAAAAAGGGCCGAGAGCCTTTCTGCTAATGAAATCAATTCAAGCAAATTATCAGGTTTGGTAAAAACATCAGCCGAAGGATAGCCGGGATTGTGAACAGGTAACAGATTCCATTGACGATCATAATATCCCGACAATTCACTCACACCAAATCGGTTTTCTGACACCCTGATCACTTCGCAGCGACCACTGAAGCAATAACATTTATAATCTTTGGGAAGTCTTCCGTCAAGGGTTTCAAGCATTTTCTCAACCATGATTCTTGGCTTAATATTCCGGTAGGCCCATTCATAATGAAACAACCCATGTCGAATCTGCATCCATTTGTTGGCCGATCGAATAATCTCTTCTTTCTTCGAATTCTTATCACCATTAACAATGATATGCATGCGGCAGCCATGATTGGGCTTTACGACAAATTTACCCGGCAGGGCTTCCCAGGGAATATTATTTGCATTGTCTCCAACATACAACAAGGGAATTAATATTTGGTGGGCCTCCGCAATACCCAAACTATCTTCTATGAATTTCCGTGCAGCCACTTTATCGGCAGTAACCGTAAGAAGCGGATTGCGGTCATAAATCTTTTTCCAGTTAATTTTCTGGTTATAGGACCTTGGATGGCTGAGATTAAGCTCATAGCCCAATTTGCGGTAAAACTTTTTCTTCAACCTACGATAATTAGATGATTTTTCGAGCAAAAATTTTAGGTCTGCATAAAATCTCCTCACCTTCGGAAGAGTAAAAAAATCTATTATCATAATTCAGTTGACTTAATTTACAATCACTTGAAAAATACAACCCTAAGCATCATGGATTAAAAACTTATTGTCCGGGCATTATCGGTGTCAATTAAAGATGGTTTTTCTCGTCAGGATTGATAGTTATAATTGTAATGCTAAAGATAGCTAAATATCATTAAAATAAACCGTTTCAAGAAGACAATGAATTATTGATCTTAACAACATCATCATAATCCCCCTCATTGTTTAGCACCTTGCTTTCGGGCAGGGTATATTCTTTATTGATCTTATCAGACAGGCTTGGTTTACCATTTAGTATAGTTCTCCTTTTATCAAGCAGGGCTTTAACGGAGTTTCCCCAGGCATCCCAGTTGAGTTTTTCATCATAAAATTGGCGGGATGATTTTACAAGTTTTTCATATTGTTGGTCTGAGCTTATAATATTCATAATGGTTTCACCATAGGCCTGGGGATGGGCATGCAAAGGAAGGGCATATCCATTAATCCCATCTCTGACAATTTCGGACACCCCACCCGTATCAGTAGTAATTATTGGGAGTCCATAGGCAGAAGCTTCACAAAATACAATCCCAAGGGCTTCGGCACGTGTAGGCATAAGGAAAAAATCCGAATCCAGCATCAATTCATTAAATTTTTCTCTACCGGCGGAAGTATTTTTATCAATATAAGGAAGAAGCTCTACATCCTCATCCACATATTCAGCCGGAGGAGAGATGCCTGCAGCGACCAGTTTTACTGCTATACCCTTGCTTCTCATATAAGCCATGGCGTTATACGCTATGTCAAATCCTTTACGCTCCCAGTTTACGCCTATAAATAAAAGCTTTACCAAAGAATTTTTTCTTTTGTTATAAATAAGATTGATATCGGGTGCATCCTCAATATTGGCTCCACGGGGTAATACATGCAATTTGTGGGGCACGCACGAATAATCATATATCATCGAATTGGCGGCCCATTGCGATGTACATAATATCATGGCGGAACGGTCGATGGCATTTTGCTCAATAAAGTCTCCTTCCCAGACTGATCTTTTTACTAAGTTGGAATACCGGGGATAATAATCATTTACATTGCGGAACGTGGCATCGGTTGAATAGATGATGGGAATGTCTGTTTTTAAAAAGGCGATCTCAGCGGATGACTTGTCGGCAAAGATGTAATCATACTTTCCCTTATTGATTTTTTTTGATATGATTTTACCAAAGATCTTTGAGATCATGAGGCTGTGAGATGAATTATACCTGATTTTAAAAAGCTTGTAAGCTGCTTTAACCAGGAAGCGAAAGCCCTCTACCCGCCGGCTTTTAATAGGTCCTATGAATTGTACTTCACCACAATGTTTGTTCAGGGCGTTGGATTGATAAAAATATACCCCTGAAGATAGCTTTCTGTTTTTGGGGTCAACGGAAGTAAGATAGGCTATTTTATAGGTCATAGTTTGCTGTTAATTATTGAAATAGAAAAAACAGGAAAGAAAGACCGTTAAAAAACAACGGCCTTTCAAATATTCATTCATTCGGGTCTGTTTCTTTACAGCTAAAGAATCACAGGCTATTATAAGGGGCAATCCAGAGAAAAAATCCAACCCCATTTCTTAGCAATCCCCGCATCAATAAAAGTATTATCGCCAAATGCCCAGACTGTTTCACTTCCACCACCACAGGGAACGGGCATCTCAATAAAAGTAGTTTGTTCGTTGGGTGATACCAGAAGGATTACTGCTTTATCACCACAATGAGGTATATAACCGACACCATTTTCCAATGCGCGGCTTACCAGTTCGGCCACCCTGTTGTCATCGTATGTTCCTACTCCGCCAGGGACATCCAGATTAGGATCGTCTTCCAGTAGTGTCCAGAATGCTCTCTGAAAATCGCCCATTCTATAAGAACCGAATCCACCCAGCGAGGCATCTCCGACCTGTATTTTATTAATGATCCAGTTAATAGCAGACAGATTCTCAGGCTTATCAAAAAGACCGGAGGGTAAATCACCATAACTGGAATAAGCCACACCATTGAGCAATACTTCAAGCGATATAGGCGTAGAGGTATCTAAACACCAACCTTTAAGAGTACCCGATAAGAAACCCTCTTCTACATCAATAAGAAAATAACTTAGTGGAGCAGCATCAGGATATCCGGCAAATTTCTTAAAGTAAGTAACAGTATAATCCAGCTCAACAGGCAGCAACAACTCAAACCCTTCTATTCCGTCAACACCTACCACTACACCATGTGCTGCAATGTATACAGTCTCGCCGGGCTTAATACCTCGTCGGGGTAAATCAACGTTAAAAGTAACCTCACTCTCAAAGTCCAGGTTTTTCTTAAAAGGAAACCTACCCGGAGCAGCATTTTTGGGCACATCCCCCATATCATTACCCACCCAAAGGTGTGCTTCAGTGAGCACCCAGGGCGATGAAGTTTGATAAACAACCGTAAGTACGGCACCATTTATCCAGGCCTTTATGGTTCCGGCATCAGTACCTTTGAGGGTATCATTTTGTCCCGCACCGGCCCAAAGGGTTTGTTCAACCATGCAGTTTTCGGCAATATTATCTGCCATTTTAAAATCATGGGCCTCCTGAACAGGAGTACTCTTTTCGTATTCTTCTTTTTCACAATTGGTGAATAAGAACATGGCGCCCATTAGAAGCACGAAAGGGATTATAATTTTTTGCATAACAGAAATCATTAAAGAATTAAAAATAAGCAAATTAAACAGCAATATACGATCGTTTAATACAAATTTACCTATTTTGGTCGTAATTACTGCATGTTCTGAAGTAAATAAAAATTCATAAAACCACTAAACTGTCTTTTTAGGCGCCAAATAAGGATTTCACTTATTCATGGCTATACATTATTCTGTTTTTTTAACGGCATGTATTTTTTGATTAACCTACCCTTATACCCATACCAATAGTTGTTAATTAAACGCATAGGAGGATAAAGGAAAGTCCGGGAAATAATACATCATGGGCAGGCCATCGCCCTTCTTTAAGGCTAGCACTGGCTATAGAAACAGCCTTTCCTGATGTCTTTTTTCCTGTAAAAACATAGTCTGTAAGCCCTAAAAAGCATTTTTACAAACTTAATCATTACTTAATACACCCTTAATGATGAGTTTATAATGTCAGGATACTTTTGCTATC
The DNA here is from genome assembly GCA_041642035.1 of Sphingobacteriia bacterium. Taxonomy (GTDB): domain Bacteria; phylum Bacteroidota; class Bacteroidia; order Bacteroidales; family UBA7960; genus SKVR01. The sequence continues at coordinate 10,392 of JBEPXC010000039.1, read as the reverse complement.
GAAAAACAACCACAAAAATCAATTAAGTTTTTAATTCAAAAAATTGACATTATGTTTACAAAAATGAGAATGCTTTTTCTGTCGATGTTGGCGGTTGCCATATCGTTTTCTTCCTGCGATGACAATGATGATAATAATGGTGATCCTCTGCCCGATACCGGCAACATCGTAATTATCGAAAACATTTCAGCCAACACTACCTGGACAAAAGACAATGTGTATCAGTTAGGGGGAAGAATAGTTGTACTGGATGGAGCTGAGCTTACCATAGAGGCAGGAACCATCATAAAGGGAGAAGCCGGCACAGGTGCCAACGCAACTGCCCTAATCATAGCCCGTGGAGGAAAACTTAAGGCAGAAGGAACCGCTTCAGCTCCCATCATTTTTACTTCTGTGGCCGATGAATTGACGCCCGATGATATCGCATCAGGCAATTTTGCCAGCCCTAATCTCGATCCAGATATCAATGGACTCTGGGGAGGACTTATCGTATTGGGTAATGCCCGTATATCGGCTTCCAACGATGCCGGAGACGTAAGCCAGGTTCAGATTGAAGGCATACCCACCTCCGACCCCAATGGCCTGTATGGTGGCGACAATGATCAGGATAATTCAGGAGTACTTAAATACATCTCCATCAGACATGGGGGAACCAACATTGGCTCAGGAAATGAAATCAATGGTCTCACCCTGGGGGGTGTAGGATCAGGTACGATTATTGAAAACATAGAAATTGTAGCCAACCAGGACGATGGTATTGAATGGTTTGGCGGAGCTGTTAGCCTTAAAAATGCTGTGGTATGGAATGTTGGCGACGATGCCATCGATACCGACCAATCCTGGTCAGGCACCCTTGACAACTTTGTCATCATTGCCCCTTCAGACCACTGCTTTGAACTCGATGGTCCCGAAGGAACCCATGCCGCAGGTCATACCATAAAAAACGGGTATGTTATAGCCAACGATTTTGAGCTGGAAAGATTTTCCTCTGATTTGATCAATACCGACGACAACTCTATTGTAAATCTTGAAAACATCTTCTTTACTGAAATCAACGCAGGCCAGAAAATTAACCGCGTGGACCACAATGTTGGTGTGGTGAATTTTACAGATATTATATTGGATGTAACTGCAGAGAATCTTGCCGATTATGTAAACGGTGAAGTACCGGCAGGGATTAGCGCCGGAAACACTGCTACCCCCAATTTATCTGTTTTTGCCTGGACCTGGGCCATGCAATCAGGAACAATCTCTGCATCAAAATAACCCCTCTAGCTCAGATCAACTATAAAAACACTAATTATTTTTCATCCTAAACAAAGAACAGCCCTGCATTTAGATGCAAGCCTGTTCTTTGTTCTTTTACTTTTAAAACAATAAATCAATATGAAGAAGTTACTTGTCGTTTTTTTTATGTTCATGGCCTTTCTTTCGCAAGCCCAGAATGGTTTCATCAGGGGAACGGTATATGATGAAAAAACCGGTGAAACACTTGTTGGAGTATCCATTTTTATTAAGGGCACTACCAAAGGTACCATGACCGACCTTGATGGAAAATTCTCCCTTGAAATTAGTCCTGGGGTTTACAATTTACAGATTTCCTACATCTCCTTCGAGACCATTACCATCGAAAACCTGGAGGTAAAGCCAGGCCAGGTGGAACTATTCAATGAAGTAATGCTCAAACAAAGTTCCTTTGATTTGCAGGAAGTTACCGTAACCGCGCAGGCCATCCGGAAAACAGAAGCAGCCCTGATGACGGTAAAACGAAATGCTGCGGTGATGATGGATGGAATTTCTGCCTCCAAAATGCAGCTCATTGGAGATGCTACGGCTGTTGAAGCCGCCAAAAGAGTTACCGGGGTATCTATTGAAGGGGGCAAATACATCTACATAAGGGGCTTAGGCGATCGATATTCAAAAACCACCCTCAACCAAATGGATATACCAGGGCTGGATCCCGACAGAAACAGTCTTCAAATGGATATCTTCCCGGCCAACCTCATCGACAATATGATGGTGAGCAAAAACTTCTCGGCTGATATGTCGGCTGATTTTACAGGAGGTTTACTCAACATTGAAACCAAGGATTTTCCTGAAGAAAAAACCATGAACGTGTCTATAGGCACATCGTATAATCCCGGCATGCACTTCAATCCTGAGTACCTCGATTATAATGGAGGCAGTACGGATTTTATGGGTTTCGATGATGGCACCAGGGCTTTGCCTCAGAGAGCCAGGCAGTCGAGGGTTCCCACACCCATTAGTGGTGCCTCAGTAAGCGAAGTAACCAACTTCATCCAAAGCTTCAATCCTACCCTTAATACGGAACGCCAATATAGCTTTATGGACTATAGTGCCGGTATTTCTTTCGGAAATCAGTTTGACCTTAAAAAAGAGTTGCAGGGAAACGCCTCTTCTCCTAAGCTTGGTTACATTTTTGCCCTCTCCTATAAAAACGAACAAAAATATTACGATGATGTAGTTTACGGCGAATACCAACGCCTTATTGATCCACAGCAGTACGATTTGCGTTACGCAACCATCCAGCAGGGTCAGCTGGGAGAAAGGAATGTATTGATTGGAGCTATTGCAGGCCTTGCCTATAAAAACAATTCTTCAAAAATCCGCCTTACCCTGATGCATTTGCAAAATGGCACCAGCAAAGCCGGTAAGTTCAACATACAAAATAATGGGGAAGCAGTAGGTCAATCAGGATACAGGGCGTTATCCGACAACCTTGAATACAACCAAAGGGCCCTGACCAATCTGTTGCTCAATGGAGTCCACATCTTTAAAGATTCTCCATGGGAAATGGACTGGCGTGTCTCTCCAACCTATTCCTCTTCTCTCGATCCCGATATACGCAAAACAGCCTTTACCCTGCGCACCAACGACACGCTGTTTAATGCAGGTGCCGGTGGAAACCCGGCACGGATATGGCGATCACTCAATGAATTCAATGTGTCGGCCCGGGTGGATGCCACCCTCAAATACACCTTCAACAACGAAGATGCTAAACTCAAAATGGGGGTCAGTCAAAACACCAAGTTCAGAGATTATGAAATTCTTTTTTTCGACGTTCAGTTCTTTGCCAACCAATCGTGGCCTAATGCCGATGCGGCAACCGTGTTGAACCCTGAAAACATCTACCCCAGCAAACCCAACTCCATATATTATCAATCGGGCAACAACAATCCCAACCCCAATGCCTACCTGTCCAATTCTCACAATACTGCGGTTTATCTGTCCAATGAATTCAGCCCCATGGCCAGTCTGAAAGCAATCGTGGGGGTACGCCTGGAAAATTTTGTGCTAAGGCATACCGGACGTGATCAGAGCTTCTCTAACGGCGACACACAAAACGGAAACAACCTCGACAACGACAAGGTGCTGGAATCTATTGATCTGTTTCCTTCGCTGAACCTGATTTATGCCCTCAATACAAGGCAAAACCTCAGAACCTCTTATTCGAAAACCATTGCCCGACCTACCTTTAAAGAACTCTCTTTTGCACAAATCATCGATCCGATGACCAACCGGATTTTCAATGGTAGTTTGTTTGAATATGCCGATTGGGATGGTAATCTTACCGAAACCCGGATAGACAACATTGACCTTCGTTGGGAATTGTTTCTGGAAAGGGGCCAGATCTTTTCTGTCAGCGCCTTTTACAAGCGGTTCGACAACCCCATTGAGCTGGTGCGTATACCCGAACAACAAACCAGTACCGAATACCAGCCACGCAATGTTGGCGATGGTGCGCTCTTAGGTTTTGAATTGGAAATAAGAAAAGACCTCGATTTCATTGCTCCTGCCCTGTCCAATTTCAACATCAATGGCAATGTCACTTTGGTGCAATCGCAGATAGAGATGACCAAGGTGGAGTACAACTCGCGAAAAACCTATCAGAAGGAAGGTGAGACCATTTCGCACACTCGCCAGATGGCTGGTCAGTCTCCATGGGTTGTCAATGCAGGCTTAACCTATGGCAATGCAGATCTGGGCTGGGATGCAGGTATATTTTACAATGTAAAAGGCCCCACCCTTACCATTGTAGGTGCAGGATTGTTTCCCGATATCTATGCCGATCCCTTTCACAGCTTAGATTTTAGCATAAATAAGAAGGTTGGAAAGTCGCAGAATACCACCATCGATTTTAAAATATCCAATATTCTAAACGATACCGACGAGAATTATTACAGCGCTTTCAGAGCCCAGGATCAGCCTTACGAAAGCTTCAGCCCGGGTATTACGCTAGGGCTGGGAATTTCATATAAGCTATAAGATCAGCAGCAAATGTCGTTTATCAGGCAAATATTAGTATTTTTGATGCAATGCGAGCACCTGATCTTTAACAACTACTTTGGCATAACAGTTGTTTAAGAAGGTAATCACACACGATCTTATTATAAATAAACAACCTATATAAAAACGAAATCAAAAGATTTTATAATAGCTCTCCGGATAAACACCAGGATTATAAAAGCATCTGACACCTTTTTAGCTGGAGAAATTAACCTTTAAGACAAAGTAAAATGCAAAAACTTTTTATAACCTTTTCATTCCTACTGGTCAGCTGCATACTCTTTGGCCAGGAAGTCAACAAAGGCGACGATGGCGTCTTTTATGGTGCCGATCAGAAACCCTATACAGGCACTTACCAGGAGTTTCATCCCAACGGACAGCTCAAGACCAGCATACCCCTGACAAATGGTCTTATTGATGGCGAAGTTCACATCTACTTCGAGAATGGATTGCACAACGAGATACGCGCTTACAAAGAAGGCGAAATGCATGGCAAATGGATTACCTGGAATGAAGCCGGACAGCAGATTGCCCAGGCACAATACAATATGGGAGAAAAAGATGGCAAATGGTACATCTGGGATGAGAATGGAACCCTGCTTTACGACATGACTTATCTCAAGGGCCAACGAACAGGTACCTGGAAAATGTACGATGCAGAAGGCAATTTAATCATGGAGAAAGCTTACGAATAGTTAGCCCCCATAGGTAAAAAGAATCCCAAAGGCGAAGCGGAATGATATCTACGCTTCGCCTTTTCTTTAGGCCTGCGCCCCAAATCTATTTCAGGTGTATCTTCTCCAGGCATCTTAATATAAACAGAGGCCACAACGAAACAGCCCTGCTCAATAAAGAACAAGGCTGTATGATTTTTATGGTAATAATTGTGTGGATCGTACTTAATGCACAACAAAAACGGTTATTTGGTAATCTGTTCCAGTTTTAATTCAACCTTACTGGTATTGTCCAGGCTAAGGGTCTGCTCAGCGTTCTTATATGAAATAAAAGTAGTACTCAGATTATAGCATCCGGGTATCAACCCTTCGATGGTGAAGTTGCCATCAAAGTCGGTATAGGAAAATTCTGCTGTTTCTTCTACCACAACTTTAACTCCTGCAAGGGCTTCGCCAGTAGCAAAATCCATTACCTGACCACTTACACTAACGGTGCGGATGGCTTCGGCTTCATTGTTATGGGTAGCAAAAGAACCCAGGGCTGCAAAAAGCAATGCGGTAAAAAAGAATGTCTTTGTTTTCATAATCAGATATATTTTATTTTTAGCGTTTACAAATGGAATTATCAGGCTTGAATCAACTTGCCGGCTTTCAGTATTTTAATTTCTTTTCTTTAGCCACACAGCTTGCTCATTGATAACACTTACAAAAGTACCCCTGCACTGTTAACAAATCATTAACACCATGTGATATAATCTTTAAGATTATGTTAACTCTGACAATCAGCGCATTACTAAAAGGATAAAAAAAAGTGTATTCAGATGGAAAATTATTTTTGCAAATCAAAAAACATGCGTATATTTGCAACCGCAAACGACAAAATAATGCGGAAATAGCTCAGTTGGTAGAGCACGACCTTGCCAAGGTCGGGGTCGCGAGTTCGAGTCTCGTTTTCCGCTCAAAGCCTCTGAAAAAGAGGTTTTTTTTTAGCCCACGGTTTTACTGCCGTACTACAGCTAACGTTCTTTTACAACGCCCGGATGGTGGAATTGGTAGACACCCAGGACTTAAAATCCTGTGTCCATTGCGGACGTGCGGGTTCAAGTCCCGCTCCGGGTACCTTACGTTACAAAAGCTCTCTGTTGATCAGGGAGCTTTTTTTTTGCTCATTGCCAATAGTCGTCCGACGAATCTATTGCAAAGTCGTCCGACGAGTCTCTTATAAAAATCAGGTGCTTAAAATGTTCCTTATACTGGTTAATAAAGAATTCGTCGGACGACTCATCCAACCTCATACCAAGTCCAGAGATAAACCGTATTTAAACCGTAAAAATACGGTTTAAATACGGTTTATCTCTGGACTTGGTACAGCCTTGTTGTGTATATGCCATATCCCTCTTCCGATCGGAAGATGGATTTTTATTTATGCATTCCCACAAATTAGCAGTAGTTTTGAAAGTGGTAGATTTTCTATTATTGAAGAAAAACCTGCTAATCACATCAATATTACTCCCCCCTGAAGACAAAGGCAAGGGTTTTACCAAACCGATTCCACACCGGCCTATCCCCGGTTTTACTTATTAAGAAATACACATAGGGCAATGAAAAGATTTATCAGAGAATGGCTTTTCCAGAAATGGTATTGGTTTATCAGTAAGACCGACAAAAATGCCGAAGTGCTGTTTATGAACTTCGGATATGATCATCCATCATTGAAAATACCCTTGCTGCCCGAAGACGAAACAAACCGTTACTCCATCCAGCTGTACCATCAGCTGGCATTGCATGGCGAGCTAACAGGCAAAACAATATGCGAGGTAGGCTGTGGTCGTGGGGGTGGACTATCTTATCTGCACCGCACCTTTAAACCCTTACATTCTCTGGGCATAGATCTGAACCCCCTGGCCATAAACTTCAACACGCAGTTTTACAGAGAAAAGGACATGCATTTTAAGCAGGGAGATGCACAGGCGCTGCCTGTAGAGGATGAGAGCTTCGACCTAGTGATAAATGTTGAGTCCTCGCACCGATATCCGCAGTTCGGGCAATTTCTTTCAGAAGTATACCGTTCACTAAAGCCTGGCGGGCAGTTGCTGATTACCGATTTCCGGTTTAGCGACGAAGTAGAAGCTATGAAAGCTGATATCGCGGAATCAGGCTTTACGGTTAAGCATACTGAAATTATCAATCAGCAGGTGGTAGATGCATTAAAGGCCGATGATGCCCGCCGAAGGGGGTTGGTAAAACGACTTATCCCCTCCCTGCTAAGAAGTACAGGACTTAATTTTGCCGGCGCTATAGGCTCAGAAACCTACAACCGCTTTAAGGAGAACAAGTATGTGTATTTTAATTATGTGTTAGAGAAGTAAGGATTGCCGCAAGCTCGAAGCCGGAAGCTGGAAGCTGGAAGAGAAAGAGTTCTTCTAGCATCCAGCTTCGAGCTTCGAGCTATTCTTCCTACAGCTTCCAGCTTTCTACCTTCACGATCCTCAGCTTCTCGTTTCCTTATAAATAACATTGCGTTGGCTCAGATAATCCATTACAAAGTTGAAGCAATCGGCATCCATTCCGATCAATTCAAGGGGAAATACGCCCTTGCCGGTAAATTTCTGTTGCAAGATAAGCTCCACATGAGCCGTTGCTGAAAATCCGGTGGTACGGGCCATTGACGATAATTTTTGAACTTTATCGTATTCATCGTACAAGTCATAGGTAATGGTTTGAGCCATGCCATCCTGTTTGCCCTTAACGGTAACACGCATCACAGTAAACTCTTCATCATCGGGATTTAGTTTCCAGTCGTTAATGAGTATTTTGCTGGTAAAGTCTATGGGCCGTATGGCAGTATTGTTGATGGTAATAGGATTCTTATCAAAGAATCCGGCAGTTTTCAGGGCCATAATCAGGTGAATGTGGCCGGGAAAGCGCAAGGTTTTCTCCTTCATGTTGGGGATGTGAGGAAGGTTGTTGAGCAATGAGCGAAGCCCGTCGGTGTAAAAAGCTTCCAGGGTACCTACCTTCTCAAAATACATCAGTTCGGGTTCACTCATGGCAGGCTTTGTCATGGACTGCCCTTTTTCAACATAACGTGCCGGACGCGTATATTCCTCCACCACATCGACAGGCGAAAAGGGTGCCTTATAAAAGAAGGGGTATATTTTTTCTCTGGGCAAACCACCCACCACATAAGAGAAACGCTCAATTTCCATCCATTCATTCCAGTAGCCGGCAATCAGATTGGGCATGCCGGGAGCTACGCCGCAATCGGTAATAGCGGTAACACCATTGCGGGCGGCCAGGGCATTAAGGTCCATGAAATCTTCGGGCATGAAAGAAATATCGACAATATTTTTTTGTGCTTCAATTACTGTGCGTACCACATCATATCCCATAAAACCCGGCACGGCTGATACCACCAGGTCAAACTGCGCAACCAGCTGGCGCAGGGCTTCATCGTCCATAAGGTTCACGGCCTGGGTGCTGATGTTATAATGGTCAGAAAGATATTTCAATGATTTTTCATCAAGATCTACTGAGGTGACCTGGTGCCTTTGAGCCAGGTCGATAGCAATGGCTTTTCCCACCATTCCGGCTCCTAATACAACTATTTTGCTCATCTCTACTTTTTTTTATTTTGCTTGTGTTTTGAAAACCCTTTTCGGGAGAATTATAAGTGCAATCTGCCCCTCTAAATTAGCAAAATTGTTGCAGATCAAATGTTTTAGGTGAAAAAAATAATAATATTGCTAAATTTGTCTAGTTATAAAAAAGCCCGAAACACAACATCATTAAGGGGAAAGGATTTTCTCCCCGGGCATATCTTTTACAATTTCTACAGTTAAAAAACAGCTCCAGGTCTAAACCTTATGCTCAATTCACGTCAAAGTACAGATATTGGATCAGGAAGAAAAAATGCGATACTATTTTTTCTCATCCTGATAGGTCTGATATATATAGTTCGTTTGTTTCATTTACAGGTGTTGGATCATCGATATAAAATCTATGCCAACAGTAATATTCAGCGGGTACTGACCGATTATGCCGCCCGTGGTCTTATCTATGATCGCAATGGCGAACTGATGGTGTACAATGAACCCTATTACGATCTGATGGTCATCCCCAACCAGGTGCATGCCATGGATACTACCGAGTTTATTGGTTTGTTGGGCATAACCCACAGCCAGTTTGAGAGCCGGATTCAGGCGGCAAGGTCTTACAGCCGCTTTAAGGGCTCGGTATTTGAAAGACAGATATCCAAAAACATTTACGCGGTACTACAGGAAAAATTATTCAAGTACCCGGGCTTTTATGTTCAGCCGCGTACCTTACGCAATTATCCCTATCCAGTAGCGGCTCATACCTTTGGGTATGTGGGCGAAGCGGGACCTGCCGACATTGCGCGTGACCCCTATTATTCATCGGGAGATTACGTGGGCATATCGGGCATCGAAAAGCATTACGAAGAGGTATTGCGTGGAAAGAAAGGTACACGTATTGTATTGGTGGATGCATTAAACCGCGATATTGGATCTTTTCAGGAAGGAAGATATGACACCCTTGCCGCAGCCGGCACAGATTTGTATGCTTCTCTTGATTTGGAGCTTCAGATGTATGGTGAGAAGTTGATGAAAAACAAAAGAGGAAGCATCGTAGCTATAGAACCTTCTTCGGGTGAGATTCTTGCCCTGGTGAGCTCTCCGGGATACGACCCCAATCTTTTGGTAGGCAGGGTGCGTTCGGAAAACTATCGTATGTTGCAGCAAGACACCCTTAAACCTCTCTTCAACAGAGCATTGATGGCCAGTTATCCTCCGGGATCGGTTTTTAAGGTGGCCAATTTTCTCATAGGTCTACATGAGGGGGGAATTACCAACCTCTCCCGGTATTCATGCCCGGGATATTACAGAAGCGGAGGTATAACCGTACGATGCAGAGAGCATCCACAGCCTGTAAATATTTCCTCTGCCCTTAAGTACAGCTGCAATACCTTTTCGTGCATACAGTTTAGAAATACTCTTGAGCTCCCTAAGTTTGAAAGCATGCAAGAGGCTCTCAACACCTGGCGAAACCACATTGTAAGCATGGGTTTTGGGGTAACCTTTAACAGCGATTTACCACATGAGTTGCCGGGGCAAATTGGTAGTTCCGATTATTATGACCGTATTTATGGCAGCAGGGGCTGGAAAGCACTTACTATAATTTCGCTTTCCATCGGACAGGGAGAAATAGGCACTACACCCGTACAGCTAGCCAATCTGGCTGCTCTGGTGGCTAACCGGGGTTTTTTCTACACCCCTCATATTGTAAAAGCCATCGGTAACCTTGACAATCCCAATCCCGACTACCTCTCGCCAAATTATACGGCTATCGACGCTGTACATTATGAAACCGTTGCCAATGCGATGTTTGA
>JBEPXC010000038.1:0-21062 GCA_041642035.1 Sphingobacteriia bacterium | reverse complement strand
CCTACCAGGGCAATGTTCAGCCGGTCGCTAACCATTGCTGCACCGGCCGCTGTAGACACACAGCCATCAATACCCGAGGTGCCACGGTTGGAAAAGTACCTGACGCCCTGTTGATTCTCAAACAGCTGTGAATAGCGTACCGGTGTGCTGTTGGCCAGATGAAGGTTGCAGTTTTTTGGCAGGTGCCTGAATATCATCTCATAAGCCGCCAGATCACAGAAGGGGATGTCGTTAAAAAACTCCTGGTGAGAAACGGATGATTGACGGTATAGTTGGGTGGCTATTCCCACATAGGTATCATCGGGAACACCTTGATTTGTCATCTGTGCAAGGAAGTCAACAGCCTTAATGCCAATAGTACGGGTGAGCGACTGGAAAGTATCAATAAAAGGTTCGTGCTCACCTATATGCCAGTGTTCTTTGGGTTTGTATTTCCTTAAATATTTCTTGAGCCTTTTGGATACTATAGGTCCACCCAGGGTAACGAGCAAATCGGGTTGTAATGCTATTTTCTGCCCGTCGGTCAGATAGGCCATAAAACGATCGGGTGATTCTATACTATTATGTATGGACTTGTTGGCAAGGTTTTCTGCCACCACCAGGGCTTCATTGTTTGCCAGTATTTGATTAAGATACCTGTCCGCTTCCCCATCATCATCCTCCATCCCTGCAATGATAAGTTTTTTCTGCAGACTATGCCATTTTTTCCGTAATTCCTGCCATTGCTGGCTGCTAAGCGTAGGCTTCACTCTGGTTGCCTTAACAACCATGGGAAGCTGTGTTGCTTCAGGTAAGGCTTCGTATAAAGGTTCTCTGAGCGGCACATTAATATGCACGGGGCCGGGTTTTCCTTCCTGGCATAGAGTGAAGGCTTCAGAGATGGTTCTTCTAAAGTACCAGAGGTCTTCTTGCTTTGCTGTTTCCACGGGGCACTCAAAAGAGCCTTTCACAAAATTCTGATAAAGATTTCTTTGTCGTATGGTCTGTCCATCATTTTGATCAATCCACTCGGCGGGTCTGTCGGCTGAAATAGCCATTAAAGGCACCCTGAGATAAAATGCTTCTGCCAGGGCAGGGGCGTAATTAATCATGGCGGTACCCGAGGTGCAGATAAGCACCACAGGCCTTTTCAATTGCTGGGCCATGCCCAGGGCGTAATAAGCTGCCGAGCGCTCATCTGTTATGCTGAAACATCTCATAGCCGAATGAGAAGCGAAGGCAATGGTAAGAGGTGCATTTCGCGAACCCGGTGATATGATGGCATGGTCAATGCCATGGGCAAGACACATATGAGGCAGTTCGCTTATTCCCCGGCGGTTTAATGACATAGCCTAATTGTTTTTGAGTGATTCAACAATAGATTTCAAGGTATTCATCTTGTTGATGGTTTCTTCCCATTCATCAGCGGCAACCGAACCCTTTGTAATTCCTGCGCCAAGGAAATATTCCACTACCTTGTCCCATGTTTTCATCGATCGCAGATTTACATAAATATTCCAGTCTGAATCGATATTTACAGGACCCAGAAAACCAGAGTAATATTCCCGACGATGTTTTTCAATTTTTTTTATTTCATGCAGTGACAATTCCTTAGGGAGGCCGCAAACCGATGGGGTAGGATGCAACTCCTGCAGAAATCCTGCCAGGTTGTTTTGTAGTGCTTTAAGGGGAAAGCTAAAGGTTGTTTTGAGATGTTCTACCTTTCCGGCAGTGTAAGAAACAGGGCCCATCTTATCGAAGTTGGTGATGTTGTATTTTCCTAGTATTTGGTCAATGTATTGTGTGACAATCAGTTGCTCGTCGATTTCTTTTTCTCCCCAAGGTAAATCTATGTCTTGAGCGGTTCGTGTTCCTGCCAGTGAAACCGTAGAAACCATCCCATCGTTGCATAGCAGTAAAGGTTCAGGGCTGGCTCCAAACCATAATCCCGTATCGGGGATATAGAGTGCGAACACAAAAGCGTCAGGATAAGCCTTTTCCAGGGCCTGAAAATACATTGCCGGGTCAAAGTTATCAGGCTTTTCTTCCGTGTTAATGCGCGACAATACCAGCTTTTCAATCATATGGCCTGCTATAATCTGCTGTACCTGTTTAACCTGAGAAATAAATTCCTCCTTTGATGCGTTGTGGTTTGGACTATAAACATTTATCTCTTGCTTATGAGTTGCATCCTGTTCCTGAGAGTGAGCAACTTTTTCCGGACGAATAAAGCTTTCTCCTTTTACAATAAGATCAGGTTCGATCATACGGATGGGTAAACCGGCATTGTGATCAAAAGGGGCGAAAACGAAGCCTGATTTAAGCTGTAAGGTTTCTATATCGTTGATGATGGCAGGGTTTTTTAACCATTGCACCATAGTAACCGGTTCCGAATTGCCTGGCAGGCGATAGGAGACAAAAGAGATGCCATTGTCTAAGGCCAGCGTATAAAGCTTTTCAAGAGTAATAGCTCTGGAAGAAGGGGTGTCCATGGGTTTATCAGGATTTATCTATGAGCATATTGGTCAGTCGACAGGCAGAGATATTCTTTCCATCATCATTGGTGATGATGATGTCCCATACATGGGTTTTGGTGCCCTTATGAAGCAGGGTAGCATGGGCATATACATAACCACTTTTTGCCTGGCCAATATGGTTGGCGCTCATCTGCATACCGACTACATCATATTTTCTTCCATCTACCAGGGCAATGGAGGCGGCACCCCCCACTGTTTCTGCCAAAGCCAGGTTTGCTCCACCATGCAGGATGCCCATGGGTTGTTTGGTTCTGTGATCAACGGGCATGCGTGCTTTTAGAAAAGTCTCGCCACCTTGTGTAAATTCTATTCCCAGGTGTGCAACCATTGTGTTGGCACATATTTCGTTCAGTTCCCTGATAGATGTCATGAAGTAAATTTTTTGTAGGGGCAAAAATACACCTTTTTGCAACCATTATTAACTTTTGGATTTTATGTTCTGCCTGAAATAAGATTAGTGGCATCCGCGGGCGGGTCTGTTAGCCTTTGCAGGATGTTATTTTAACAACATTTGAGCAGGCAAAAGGTTTGTGGTAAGGGTTGAAATATACTTAAACAAAGGGCTTCATATAAATGAGATCCCTTAGTCTCAGATTTCTCCCTGCGGTCGAAATGACCTATCGCGATGGGGTTTGGAAAGGGGGATAAGATTTGGCGGTGAAGCCGCCAAATCTTATCCCCCTTATAAACGGTTAAACGCATAAACGATTAAACAATTTTCAGGCTTCTCTTCCAGCGTTTATTCTGGTTTCTCCTCTACTATTTTATCCACTTTATTGGGAAGCTCCAGTCCATATCCAGAGGTTTTGTCCTCTCTTTTAAGCAACAGGGCAAATACCACACCCAAAACACCCAGTCCGGCAAGCATAAGGGTAGGGTTGGTGTAGTTGTATACTGCTTCACCACCGGCGGCCAATGTTTCGGCAACACCGGGATTGGATCTGTCAAGCACATATCCTATCAGCATGGGGAAAATCATCAAACCGATATTCTGAATGGTAAACATCAATCCGTAGGCAGTACCGATTTTGTTGGTTTCTACAATTTTTGCTACTGAAGGCCACATGGCAGCAGGTACCAAGGAGAAGGCAACACCCAGTACAAACATAGAAAAATAAGGTGTTACATTGGTAAGGGCAAACAAAAGATGTACTATCACCAATAGCAGTGAGCCATATATCATCAGCGAAGCTGACTTGCCTTTAAAATCGGCAAACCATGCAAAAAGAGGCGTGAAGAACAGGGTGCCAAAGGGCAAAACAGAGGTTATGGTGCCGGCAAGTTCGCGCGATACCCCAAACTTATTGGTCATGAGATCAGGGGCAAACTTAACGAAAGGAAAAACCGCCGAATAAAACAACACACACAACATGGTGATGAAAATATAGGATCGGTTGGTGAGTAATTTTCCTATGTCTGAGATATGAAATTCTTCGGTTTCATCCAGCAGACTCTCATCCGATTGTATCTGCCTGTCGTATTTCATATCATACATGATGTATACCATAAAGGCAAGAAAGCCAATCCCCAGCAACATGGTGCTGAACCAGATGGGCCATGAGATATTTGAACCCTCTACCAGTCGGGGTGAAAGGATTAAGGCAGCAGCCATACCCAAACGACCAATGGCAAGGTTAAGTCCCAGAGCCAGGGCAAGCTCTTTGCCCTTAAACCATTTAACGATGACTTTTGATATGACCACAATAGTGGTTTCAGCCCCTAAACCGAAGATGAAAAATCCCAGGGTGGTCATTTTCAATATGGGTGACCATGAAGGCAGGAAAGACCCCATGAAATCATAGCCTATTCCTCCGTTAATATAATAATCGGTAGTACCGTAGGCTGTTATGGCAGCCCCCAGCACCTGAAATATAATAAATAGTGAACCTGTGATACGAATACCGATTTTATCCAAAATGATTCCTCCAATAACGGCCATGGCCAGAAAGACATTAGGCCATGAATACGCTCCCATAAAGAGGCCATAGTCGGAAGAGGAAAAACCCAGCTTGGAATGCATCAAATCTTTGAGAGGCGAGAGGGCATCATAGAAATAGTAATTGGTTGCCATGGCAATACTTACCAAAAGCATTACACTCCAGCGGGCAGTGGGTGAATCGTTAATCAGTTTTTTTACGTTCATTTGAAAGGGGTTTGGTGTTTTTACTAAAGATGAATTTGTTATTGAAGTAAACTTTTTGCCTTTTCAAGGATTTTGTCAAGTCCACCAGGGTTCTTGCCACCAGCAGTAGCGAAATGGGGTTGTCCGCCGCCACCGCCCTGTATTTCTTTGGCCAGTTCGCGAACAATATTTCCTGCATGGAGTTTTCTTTCTTCTACAAGATTCTCTGAGATCATTATGGTCACACCGGGCTTTCCTTCTGCCACATGTGCGATGACCAGCACCAGATCTGTTGATTGCTTTTTCAATTCAAAGGCAATGTCTTTAGCCATATTGCTGTCGATGGCTAGCTTTACACCAATAAAGTTGATGTTGTTGATGAGCTGTGTTTGTGCCTTGAGATCTTCAACGATATTACGGGCCTGGGCTTTTTGCAATTCCTGCAATTGCCGGGAAAGTTTCTCATTCTCTGCTTGCAGTTGCTCAATGGCTTTCACCACATCTTTGGGGTTGCGAAGCATTTCGCGCGCCTGGTTAAGGGTCTCCAGTTTATCATAAACAAACTCTTCGGCGCTGTTGCCAGTTACCGCTTCAATCCTTCTGATACCTGCTGCAATGGCGCCTTCGGAAGTGATTTTAAACAGCCCGATCTGGCCTGTAGCCATTACATGTGTACCCCCACAAAGCTCAGCAGAGTAGAGAGGATCGAAGGCAATGACACGCACCTTATCACCATATTTCTCGCCGAACAATGCCATAGCGCCCATCTCAACGGCTTTGTCCATGGTAAGCTCCAGGTGTTCTTCGCGTTGTATATTGGCACGGATCTGTTGATTCACAATCTTTTCTATTTCAATAATGTCTTCGGGAGATACTTTAGCAAAGTGCGAGAAGTCGAAGCGAAGTTTTTGCTCATCCACCAGCGAACCTTTTTGCTGTACATGAGTACCCAGTACCTTTCTCAGGGCTGCGTGTAGCAGATGTGTGGCACTGTGGTTGTTTTCTGTGAGCCTGCGCTTGCGCTCGTCTACCGTAGCGATGAAAGTATCAGGCCAATGCCGGGGTATTTTTTCGAGTATATGAATGGCCAGGTTATTTTCCTTTTGGGTATCCAGCACTTTAATAATCTGATCTCCTGCCTGCAGGGTGCCGCGGTCACCCACCTGACCACCCGATTCAGCATAAAAGGGTGTTTTATCCAACACCAGCTGATACCAGGTTTTACCTTTAGAACTTACCTTTCTGTATTTAATGGGTTTAACTTCTGCCTGCAGGCTGGTATAACCCAGGAATTGTGTTTCAGCAGGATCCGACGATAGTTCTACCCAATCTTCGGTATCCATTACAGCGGCGGAGCGGCTTCTTTCTTTTTGCTGTTGCATGCTCTTTTCAAAACCTTTCATATCGACGTCATAGCCCTTCTCGCGGGCCATCAGCTGAGTAAGGTCTACGGGAAAGCCATAGGTGTCAAAAAGCTCAAAGGCAAACTTGCCATCAATGGTTTTCTGGTTGGGATTGGCCTGGACATGAGTCTCAAACTTCTGTATACCCAGGGCCAGGGTTTTAAGGAAAGTGTTTTCCTCTTCGGCCATTACCCTCATGATGAGATCTTGCTGTGCAGGCAACTCGGGGAAATATTTTCCCATATTTTCAACCATTACCGGAACCAGTAAATGGATAAAAGGCTCCCTGAAGTTGAGGAAGGTATACCCATAGCGCACAGCCCGGCGCAAGATACGGCGGATGACATACCCGGCCTTGTTGTTGGAAGGCAATTCACCATCGGCAATGGCAAAAGCTACTGCGCGCACGTGATCGCTGATAACGCGCATGGCAATATCGGCTTCATTATGTTGTCCGTAGGTTTTGCCCGTAAGCTGACAAAGCTTTTGAATATAGGGCTGGAAAACATCGGTATCGTAGTTGGATTGTTTACCCTGCATGACCATGCATAAGCGCTCGAAGCCCATACCGGTGTCAACATGTTTGGCCTTAAGGGGATGCAGTGATCCGTTGGAAATCCTGTTGTATTGTATGAAAACCAGGTTCCATATTTCAATTACCTGGGGGTGATCCTTATTTACCAGCTTCGAACCTTCTGTTTTTTCTTTTTCCTCCCTACTACGTATATCGACATGAATTTCTGAACAGGGGCCACAGGGACCAGTATCTCCCATTTCCCAGAAATTGTCTTTTTTGGACCCGTATAAGATGCGATCTTCAGCAACGTATTGTTTCCAGAATTCTTTAGCCTCATCATCGGGTTTTAGCCCATCCTGATTGTCACCCCCAAACACCGTAACATATATGCTGTCTTTGCTGATCTTCAGTTTTTCGGTAAGCAGTTCCCATGCCCATTCAATGGCTTCTTTCTTAAAATAATCACCAAAGCTCCAGTTGCCTAACATTTCAAACATGGTATGATGGTAAGTGTCGTGACCCACTTCATCCAAATCGTTGTGCTTGCCCGAAACCCTTAAGCATTTTTGCGTATTGGCAACTCTTAAATGTTTTGCCGGTGAATTTCCAAGAAAAATATCTTTAAATTGATTCATTCCGGCATTGGTAAACATTAGGGTGGGGTCGTTTTTTACGACCATTGGGGAAGAAGCTTCTATGAAATGGCTTTTTGATTCAAAATAATCCAGAAAGGCTTGTCTTATTTGTGATGAGTTCATCTATTGGGGTTGTTAATAATAAGTAATTTGAATGGGTGTTTTTAGTAAAATCACTGACAAAATTAAATTAATTTTATTTAGTTTTGTAACTAATTAGCCTGATATAACGTAAATTAAAAAGCGGTTAAGATTTCACATTTTTTTTAAGTGACCGAAAAAAAATTTCGACATTATAAAAAAAAGGACAAGCTACACTTATGACAAAGATAAAATACCAGTTCAACACAAAATCTCTCGCTGTAGAACCTGTGATGGAAACCTTCTGGGATAAGACTAAAAGATTTCTGAGAGTTGTTTTGGCCGGACTAGTTTTTTCCGTAGTTGTTTTAACCATCGGTTATACTTTTTTTGATTCCCCTAAGGAAAAAGTACTTCTAAGAGAAATTGAGCAGTACCAGCTTAATTACCAGGTAGTCAACGATAGGCTCGAGATTCTGTCTTCTGTTCTTGAAGACTTACAGCATCGTGATGATCAAATCTACCGGGTGATTTTTGAAGCAGAACCCCTTTCCAAAACCCAGCGGGAAGCCGCATACGGTGGAGCGGATCGTTATGAGCAATTTGAAGGCTACGATAATGCGGCTGTAATAACCTCTACGATGCAACGCATCGATCAACTTTCGCGACAACTTTATGTTCAGTCGGTATCTTTTGATCAGGTTTTCGAAATGGCAAAAGATAAAGTGGATATGCTGGCCAGTATACCGGCTATTATGCCTTTAGAAAATGGTATTCAACGTCTGGTGTCGGGGTACGGAATGCGCATGCATCCCATATATAAAACCTTACGTATGCATACAGGGGTGGATTTTACTGCACCCACAGGTACTCCTATTTATGCCCCAGGCAACGGCAGGATAAAAACCGTTGAAAGAAGCCGATATGGTTATGGTATGATGGTGGTAATTGATCATGGATATGGTTATGAGACCCTATATTCTCACCTTAGCCGCTTCAACGTACGAGTGGGGCAACAGGTGAAAAGGGGAGAGGTAATCGGTTTTGTTGGCAGTACAGGAGTTTCAACGGCTCCACACCTGCATTATGAAGTCCATAGAAACGGAAGTAAGGTGAATCCCGTAAACTATTTCTTTAACGATCTATCCCCCAGTGAATTTGAGTATATAATAGAAGTAGCATCACGAGTCAATCAATCGTTGTCCTGATCTACTCATGGCATACACTCCATAAAAAGGCTGTCCATATAGGGCAGCCTTTTTGCTGGCAGGTAGCTGTTATAAAATCTTTACATGTATCTTCTTTTTACTTAATTTTACATCCACTCCCGTTTACCAATTGATTTGAGACAGAATGCGTATGGAAAAGGAAGACAATGTAGCCCGGATTTATTATACTATAGGAGAAGTAGCGAATATGTTTAAAGTCAATACCTCCCTGATTCGTTATTGGGAAAAGGAATTTGATATTATTCAACCCAAAAAAAATAAAAAGGGCAATAGGTTGTTTACCCAAAAAGACGTGGACAACTTTCACCTCATCTTTAATCTTGTCAAAGAAAGAGGGTTCACCTTAAAAGGGGCAAAAGATAAGTTGAGGAAAAATCCTGAAGACTCCCTGAAGGAATACGAAATCATCAAATCGCTCAACAAAATAGAAATCTTCCTCCGAAACATCAAAGCCAATATGGAACCCTGATTCTAGATCCTTCTTTTTTTCCAACTTGTCCCAACCAGGCCCGACATGAGAACAATGCCTGTAACATACAGGGGATAGATCAGCGAGAGCAGCGGGTAAAGCCACATCAGTTGCTTTTGGTCTGTAAATTTGGCTACCTTATATAGGAGTAGAAAATCTGAAGCCATCTTAGTAAGAAAGAAGATTGTAGTGGGAAGGATAAAGACTTTATTGATCATCGCAAAAAGCAAAGACAGGACAAGCAGCAGATTCACAATGCCCACCAGGGATGCCGTAAACAAGGTAAATGCATCAGAATATCCTGTTGATTTGGATGCCCATCGAATTCTTTGTGAAACAAACTCCCAAAAACGCTTTGCCGCTTGGGTGTACACAATAGCCCGCGGACCGGGCATAAACCAAATATTTTCCCTCTCATGGCGTTTTACTGTGTGGAGTAAAAACATGTCATCGCCTGAGGCATATCTGCTTCCGCTGATTTTTCCCTCCAGGCTCACCCATGTCTTTTTTCTATAGGCAAGATTGGCGCCATTACACATGATGGGACGATTAATATTTGCCGCTCCCCCCGTTGTACCCAGGAGGCTCATAAATTCAAGGGCCTGCAGCCGGGAAAAGAGTCTTCGGTCTGAAGCATCGATCACCACAGGACCAATAACCATTTGTATGTTGCTGCTGCCAAAGGGCTCTGCCATAGATGCCATCCACCGGCTATGCATGCGGCAGTCGGCATCGGTGTGCAGAATAATCTCTCCCTTTGCAACTTCGATGCCACGTCTCAGGGTCTGCTTTTTACCAACAGCAGCCCCGGCAGGCGATGTCAGAACATGGAAATTAGTCAGGTCCTTTTCCCTGATATATCCCCGGATATTCTGCACACTGTTGTCCTGTGAATCGTCATCACTGAAAATAACTTCATAATATTCCTTGTTGTAATGCTGCCGGGTGAGATCTTCAAGCAGAGCAACTACATTACGTTCTTCATTACGAACAGCTATAATAAGGGAAATAGACAAAGGGGGAGAGGGGTGACTGTTTTTTACTGTTGCTTTTATCTTATCCCATCCCCGGGTGAATATGGCTATAAGCAACACATAGGATACCAGAATAATCAGCGCAAAGAGTAAAAATAAATCAATCATACGATATGCCATTTGATTGTTTAATCTCATGGTTGAGGCCCATCAATCCACCCGCCATTGCCGGGATGCCAAGATTTATAAACCAAAGCACCGTGGTGGCCGTCAATACTGCCACTTCCATTGGGGCAATGCCTGCTTTGGACGTATACAAGCCAAAAACAAAGATGGCTACCGTGCCTCTTACCCCAAGCTCCCAGATGGCTGAAAGGGGAACAAGGGTCATCAGCAGGTAGGTTATGGCGATGAGTTGAGCAGCGATTAGAAAGGAGATGTGCTGCAAACCAAAAACCTTTAGCAACAGGAAAAACTGAAGCCCAAAAACCACATAACGCATCAGGCTCAACAGCAGCAAAAAAGTAACATCACTTACCGAAAGTAAATTGAATATTTTAGTAAAACGAGCATACCTGCTTCCCAGCTTTTTCCCGGCCTTTTTAGATTTTGCTGAGATTATAAACAACAGGGATATGATAAGGAATACTGTTATTATGGCTGCAGCAAGCAGCCCCAAGGGAATGGATGAATTAGCGGGAGACCAGCTCATGGGAATGTTGATAAAATTCATTTGTGCGATCACTGCCAGGCACCCCAGCCCCAGGGTAATGAACAACTGGCTAAGGCTTCCGGCACTATTCAGCAGCAAGCCCGATAAACGGTTTTGGGGTGCCAGGGTATAGATTCTTCCGGCAAATTCTCCTGTACGTTTTGGTGTTATCATCCCCAGGCTAATGCCATAGAATACGCCGTGAATGGTTCTTTTCCAGCTTATCTTTTCTATTTTAGAGGCCAGCAGCTTCCACTTCCAGGTTTCTATACCCCAGTTGAGAGGCATTAGAATTATTGCTATGAATAATTGTAGCACAGCAGCAAGGGAGAGCCGGAAGGAGCCCTTCCAAAGCCTGAGGTCCCAGATTTCTGCCTGATAGAGCATCCAGGCCATATAAGAAACTACCGATAGGGCGATGATTAACCTGAATACCGGCAGGAATTTTTTATGTACATTTGCCGGTTGAGCAATACTATTTATGATCAGGCGCATAAAAATAAACTAGTGACAGAAAAAGTAATTTTGGGCATCGACCCGGGTACCAACAATATGGGGCTTGGTGTAATAGGAGTCAAAGGTAGTAAAATTGAAATTATTACCATGGACATTTTGAAGCTCGACAAGCTTCCCAATCAGGCTATGAAGCTCAAGAAAATTTTTGAAACCACCTTGCGCACCATCGATCATTTTCACCCCGACGAGCTGGCTATAGAGAGTCCTTTTTACGGTAAGAATATCCAGTCGATGCTTAAATTGGGCCGTGCCCAGGGGGTAGCCATTGCCGCGGCTCTTTACCGCGATATACCGGTTTTCGAATATGCTCCCCGTAAGATTAAGCAATCGATAACAGGCAAGGGTCAGGCCTCAAAGGAGCAGGTTGCGGGATTGCTGGCTGCCATGCTTTCCATGAAAGAAATACCCAAGTATCTGGATATCACCGATGCCCTGGCTGTAGCCGTATGTCATCATTTTCAAAATACCGGCACTCATCAAACCGACAGCTCCTCTTACAGTGGATGGGCCGCTTTCATCAGCCAGAATCCCGGGAGAGTCAAAAAATAGCCTTTATACTTTCGAGGCTATCCTCTCTGCAATCATTTTAAATTCTCCTTCACTGAGTTTAAGCTTAGGTTTGCTGAAGTCAATGTCGTAAATGCTGTTGATGGGTACCAGGTGAATGTGAGCATGTGCTACCTCGAGGCCTACTACTGCTATGCCCACCTTTTCGCATTGGATGCATTTTTTGATAGATATGGCCACTTTCTTGGCAAAAAGAAAAAATTTCTGATAAAGCTCATCCTCAATATCGAAAATATAATCAATTTCCTTTTTGGGGATAACCAGGGTATGGCCTTTGGCCAAGGGATTGATGTCGAGAAAAGCCAGGAAATTTTCATCTTCTGCTACTTTGTATACAGGTATCTCACCCGAGATGATCTTGGAAAAAATTGTTGCCATGGGATATGAGGTTTAAGAGTTTAGCGTTTAATGTTTGAGAATTAAATGGTTGAATCCACTCTGAAAAGTCATTTCTGGAAGGCAAAATCCTTCGATCTTGCACAATGTCAATTGGTTGCCAGCTCCCCCTTCCAGGGGGTAGGGGGGTCTTGTACTTTTCTGAGTGGGTTCATGGTTTGAGCGTTTAAAGTTACAAATAAAAAAAAGCCAGCCGTATAAAACAGCTGGCTATATTTTTATTGTGATAGTGTGTAAATTATCTGCCCACTTCGAGGACTTCAAAAGTAAGTAGTCCGGCGGGTACCTGGATATCCACCTTTTCCCCTTTTGTTTTTCCCAGCAATCCTTTTGCTATAGGGCTGGCAACAGAAATCCTGCCCGATTTGATGTCGGCTTCATTCTCAGGCACCAGGGTATAAGTCATCGAAGCATTGTTCTTAAGGTTCTTGAGTTTAACCTTTGATAAAATGGAGATCTTGCTTTCGTCAAGTTGAGATTCGTCTATGATTCTGGCATTGCTCAGGAGGGTTTCAAGTTTCGAAATTCTTAACTCCAGCATTCCTTGTGCATTTTTTGCTGCATCGTATTCAGCGTTCTCCGAAAGGTCGCCCTTCTCCCTTGCTTCAGCAATTTGTTGAGAAATGGAAGGCCTTTCAACAGATTTCAAGTGTTCCAGTTCGTCTTTTAATTTCTCAAGACCTTCTTTGGTAAAGTATTTAACCTCGCTCATGACTGTAAAGATTATTGTTTAACAATGTCCCCACCAATGTTTCCTTAAAGAATCATTGCTTGTTTGAAGGGGACCCGAAAAATGGATTTTTAAATGTTACTAATGGTTTGTTTAGAAATAGTCCCCGATGGTGCTGCTTGCATATTGGCTTGAGATGGGATGCAGTGAATTTTGAGTGAAGGCACCGGAGGAGAACTAAGCAGAAGATCATTATAGAGAGAATTCCTGGTAAAAGGATGCAGTGCATACAACCGCACGTCCCGGGAAATTCCTTTTCCCGGCCAGAGGGTACTATTGTATGTTGTATTCACTGCTTTCATTCTGCGTTTATGTTGTTTTTAAGAGGATAAAAAAAAACAGCTGACAGCCTGCATTATACGATAACAGAGCCAAACTGACAACTTCTTGAATGCGTAATCATAATCCCGATACGGATTTATCTCTATCAGGTTTTAAGGGATTAAGTATTTTATTAATACAAAAATGCAAACGATTGCTGCGTTTGCATACGCAAATATAAGTTTTTTTTCAATGCATGTAAAGAAAAATGTGAATTTCAGATATAAAACATTGGGCTGGTTGCCAAGTGATGAAATATTAGACCCTTACATGCTGAAAAGAAAACCCGGGTTATCCGCTTAAGCGTATTTCCTATTGATGATTTCAGAATAGATGATTGCCTTGCGTGCGTCGAAATCAATGCCGCTAATTACTGCTTCTTCAAGGTCAAGATCTACTACCGAAAGTCTCTCCTCTTCTTCCTGGATTTCCTGATCGGTCATTTTGTGTTTATTGATCAGGTCTTCCAGGGTTTCAATCTTCCCTTCAGCAGAAAACTCATAGTCCTTTCCTACCGAATATTTGGTTTCATATCTTTTGTATTCATTATCTTCAATCGTTTCTAAGGACCCGGCAGGGGCTTCCACAGGTTTATACGACTGTTGTTCCTTCTCGTACAAGGTTTCAGGAGCAGGTTCACTTTTTTGTGTCTTGGTTCCGGTACCGAAAAATTCCTCGAGCATATCTTCTATCTCTTGTTTACCTTGCTTGGGCTGATTGGGTTGCTCATAAGGCTCAGGAGTAGGCCTTGAAGGGTTTGCCTGTTGAGCCTGTTTCTTCTTTTTGCCCCCTAATATGCTGATGACAAGCCAAACGATTCCCAGAATAATGTAAATAAAATCTTCCATGTAGTGAATGCTTATGGTTGGTGAAAACTATTTTCTGCGTAAGGAATTTAACCAACGTTTATAAAACGGTATTCTGCGATTATTGTTTAGTCTTTGGCTATGCCTTCTGGTCTGTTTCATTCTTTTGCGGGTTTCTCTGCTCTGGGCATTGATGTGCTGTTTCTTACCCCTCAAAAGGGTGCGTTCTCCTTCTTGTCTTCTTTGCTCCTGTTGTCTTTCTGTCTGTCGTTGCGCACGAGTTGCTTTATAATTTGGTCCGCACGAACTTAAGGGCAAAAGAATGAGTAAACTTATGATGACATAATAGCCTATAGATTTGTTACCTGTCATAGGGGTAATGTTTTTCTGGATTGTGTATGATTACGACCCGTTGCACTTTACTGATTCTATTTTCCTTGTCTCAGCGAATATTGAATGGCCTTTTGTTGCTTACAAAACATGGCAAAACAAAATTAATCGCCTTATTCTACGTTGGAAGTATAGATCCATTTGATGCAACTATGCCTTACCCGGCAACAAAGTTATCAAAAACGGGTTAACTTTGTATATAAACAACGATTTGGTTATGGTATTATTTTCTAAAGCCTTAAGGAGAGTTTCTTTTCTTTGGGTGTTTGTGTTGCTTTTTGCCGGATGCGTCAAAGAAGAACGCCATCCTGTGCCCATAATACCGGTTGATTTCAGGATAAATACTGAGTTTCAATACATTGAATTAAACAGCATTGGAGGCCATGTAAATGTTTTTGGAGGCTATGGCGGGATTGTTATTTACCGCCTGTCGTTTGATGAATTTACCGCCTTTGACCGTGCCTGTCCATTCGATCCTTTTAACGAAGATGCACGCATAGTGGTTGAAGATCCTCCACTGGCAACATGCCATGTTTGTGGATCTACTTTTCTGTTGCTCGATGGATCACCGGTTTCGGGTCCTTCCCGTCATCCGCTCTTACAATACCAAACTTTTTATGATGAGCCTTATCTTTATGTGAGCAATTAAAAAAGTGAAGAGTGAAGAGTGAAAAGTAAAAAAATAAGCTCGAAGCTGGAAGCTCGAAGCCGGAGCGTAGCTCAGCATAATAACACATCCACCTTTCGGGCACCCTCCCAATCATCCTCAGAGCCACAAATTTTCATTTAGCAATGTTGTATGACGTAAAATACAGCGGACTTTGAATAAACTACAGTGTTGTGGTTAACGAGTTCCTTTGACCCATCCCTCAGGAATTTAAAAAACAAAAAAAACGCTCACCTTTAGCAAAGGTGAGCGTTTTTATCTTTCTAAATGAACAAACAGCTATACTTTAGTATCTGTAATGATCGGGTTTGTAAGGGCCTGATTTGCTTACTCCGATATAATCGGCTTGCTCAGGAGAAAGGTTGGTTAACTTAACGCCAATTTTTTGTAGGTGCAGGCGTGCCACTTCTTCGTCCAAATGCTTGGGCAGGCGGTAAACATTCACCTCATAGTTATTTTTCCACAGTTCCATTTGAGCCACCACCTGGTTGGTAAAGGAGTTACTCATTACAAAAGAGGGATGACCGGTGGCACAACCCAGGTTTACCAAACGGCCTTCGGCCAACATGAATATCTCATGTCCATCAGGGAAGATATATTTGTCTACCTGTGGTTTTATGGTTACCTTTTGAATACCGGGAGTTTTGTCGAGCAAGTCCACCTGTATCTCATTGTCGAAATGACCAATGTTGCACACAATAGCCTGATCTTTCATTCTTTTCATATGATCAACGGTGATGACATCGCGGTTTCCGGTAGCTGTAACAAAGATATTTCCTTCGTCCAGGGCGTCTTCCACTGTTTTTACCTCAAAGCCTTCCATAGCAGCCTGCAGGGCGCAAATGGGGTCTATCTCGGTAACAATAACCCTTGCACCATAGCCGCGCATGCTGTTGGCGCAGCCTTTACCTACATCGCCATAACCGCATACCACCACTATTTTGCCGGCAATCATTACGTCGGTAGCTCTTTTGATACCATCGGCCAATGATTCACGGCAGCCATAAAGGTTGTCGAATTTTGATTTGGTTACCGAGTCGTTCACATTGATGGCCGGAACCAACAATTCTCCTCTTTCCATCATTTGATACAAACGGTGAACACCGGTAGTGGTTTCTTCCGAAACGCCTTTCCAGTCTTCTACCATACGATGCCACTTTTTATTGTCTGATGCCAGGGTCTTTTTCAGCAGCTTGAGTATTTCGAGTTCTTCGCGACTTTCGGGCGTTTTCTCCAGCACAGAAGCATCTTTTTCAGCCTTAAAACCCAGGTGTATAAGTAAGGTAGCATCGCCACCATCGTCTACGATGAGTTGAGGTCCTTTGCCTTGAGGGAAACTCAGGGCCTGCTCGGTACACCACCAATATTCTTCAAGGGTTTCGCCTTTCCAGGCAAAAACAGGAATACCTTTTTTGGCTATTGCAGCAGCAGCATGATCCTGGGTAGAGAAGATATTACAGCTGGCCCATCTTACGTTGGCGCCCAATTCTACCAGCGTCTCGATTAAAACGGCAGTTTGAATGGTCATGTGAAGCGAGCCCATGATTCTTACATCTTTCAGCGGTTTTTCCTGACCGTATTTTTCTCTCAATGCCATCAGGCCGGGCATTTCTTTTTCAGCGATATCAATCTCTCTTCGACCAAAATCAGCTAATGAGATATCAGCAACTTTATAAACAAGGGGTTTTTCAGTTAAAATTTTTTCCATTATGAAATTCATTTAAATTTTTTACTTTTGCAAAGGTAACACTTAAAAGGCATAAGTGATAATTACCAGACAAGCTATTTTAATACAAATTCAATTACGTAAGGTTCACTAACGGTGCTTAATTATTAGGTTAATTTTCATTAATTCAACCTTTTGATGTATGCTGCTGACCCAGTATGGCCCCTAAAAGTAAGAGAATGAGTCTGTTTCTGAAAAAAAACATTAAGGATGCCGCTATCGGCATTTGGGAAATAAAGGAGAGTGTGGAAGAGCTTTATGCCCAGCTAACACTATCCCCGGACGAAGAACGTATTTTTTCTTCGCTCAAAACCCCCAAGCGCAAACAGCACTGGCTGAGCTATCGTATGATTCTCCCTTACCTGGTGAGTGAGCATGAACTAAGTGCTATCTCGTACGATGTATATGGGAAACCCTATCTTAATAACGGCGTACGACATATTTCGGTCTCGCATTCGGGCAAATATTCTGCCCTCATTGCCAGCTCAGTGCATTCGGTAGGTGTTGACATAGAGAGGATTGAAGATAAGATAGAAAGGGTAAGCCATAAGTTTCTGACCGAACAGGAGCTTTCCGAATTTGGGCGTGACCTATCGCTCGATTCCTTATACATCATGTGGGCGGCTAAAGAAACTCTTTTCAAATTACATGGGAAACGTGATATCCTTTTCAAAGACCATATTTATATAGCCCCCTTTACCCCTCAGAAAGAAGGATTGATTTATGGAACCATCAAAGCCGATGATGGCGAGAAAATGTATACCGTACATTATCAAATCATTGATAATTATATCCTTTCCTATGCAGTAGATCGCAGTCGTTTTTCTTATCTTTGACAGGAATTTTTTTAAATTACTGTATTTATCAATACTTAAGAGGGCATGCAAACCGGCATTTACAACAGCATTGCATCTGCATATGTAAAGAATATCAAGCAACTGGCAGTGCTTATCGATCCCGATAAAACCAACCTACAGGATATGGATGCCCTCATTCAATTGATTAATATCAATCGTGTTGACTATATTCTGGTGGGAGGAAGCCTGATGACGGGCAGCTTTCAGGATGAATGCATCAGGTTGTTGAAAGAAAATACACCCGTGCCGGTGGTGCTTTTCCCGGGCAATTCATTGCAAATCAATGATCAGGCCGATGGCATTTTACTGTTGAGTCTTATTTCAGGACGCAACCCAGAGTTGCTCATTGGTAGCCATGTGGTGGCAGCCCCCTTGTTAAAAAGCTCCGGATTGGAAATCATTTCTACCGGTTATATGCTCATCGAAAGTGGAAAGCTTACTTCAGTGGTGTATATGAGCAATACCACCCCCATCCCATCTGATAAGATCGATATTGCCCTTTGCACGGCCATGGCAGGCGAGATGATCGGTATGAAACTGATTTATATGGATGCAGGAAGCGGTGCATCAAGAGCAATTCCACAGGATCTTATCCGCCATGTAAAGAGCAACATCAGTATTCCCCTCATAATTGGCGGAGGAATTCGCAGTGCTTCCTCTGCACGCAAAGCATGGGAGGGCGGTGCCGATATTGTGGTGGTGGGAAATGCCCTGGAAAAATCACCCGAATTTATCGATGATCTTTGTCGTGAAAAAAATGCTCTCAACGAGGTTAATGCGTGATGAAAAAAATAATTCTGTTGTTGTGTTTGCTGTTGTCGGTTTCTCTGCTCAGGGCACAGCTCAACAATACCCTTTTAAGTGATCATCACCACATTGATTCGCTGCAGGCAAAGCAATTTGGTTTGATGCTGAGCAGCTTCAATTATTTGCGTAATACCGAATATTTCAATCCCATTGAATCAGGTCAAACTTTATTCGGGTCTCAGCTAACGCCGGGCTTATGGCTTCAGACCAGCCACAATACCAAACTCAGAGCCGGGGTTTTTCTCGATTATGCATTTGGCTCTCCTGGTCTGCAGCAGGTGCTTCCCGTTATTAGCCTTCTTTACGGAGGCAGAAGAGGGACTTTCATCTTCGGCACCTTAAACGGAGCCACAGCGCATCGAATCATAGAGCCCTTGTTTAATATAAATTCAGCTGTTGAAAACCGCATAGAGCAGGGAGCACAATTTACCCTTAATCGTAAGAATCTGTTTCTGGATGCCTGGATTAACTGGCAATCTCATATGCCCTATCGCGGAAACACCCACGAGCGGTTTACCGCCGGCCTTAACCTCAGCCCCCAAAAAAGCTTTAGCAATGGCTGGACCCTGGGTCTGCCGCTTCAGTTTATGTTATTCCATAAAGGCGGACAACTCTCAACCGACAGTACTGACCAATACTCGGCTGTCAATGTAGCGGTGGGACTTCAAATGATCAAACCTTTTACCACCCGCAATACGCTTCAGCTGGAATATTATTTTGCTGCTGCCAACCGCGATATTTCTGAAAAACCTTTTGGTACCGCGCACTACACCAATCTAAGCCTGACCCAAAGAGAGCTTACTTTTATGCTGTCGCACTTTTATGGCAACGATTTTAACGCAACACAGGGCACGTCTATCTACCAGAGCCAGTCGCGCGACCATCCGGATGTGTTTTATAAAAACAGACACCTGTTGTTTTTCAGGCTGATGTACAACAAAGCGCTAAACAAGCAGCTGAACATCAGTGCCAGGCTTACGCCCTTTTATGATTTCAATTTCAGGGAAACAGAATTCAGCTATTCTCTTTATTTGTTTTACCGGTTCGATTATTCTTTGGGGAAGGTTAAGTGAGGGTTGTCTTAACAGGAAGGATATATCGCCTTGGGACACATGGGACTTATGGGACATAGGATGGCGATTTGCCCGCAGGGCCATGCGGGCCTATAGGGTCCTTTAAATTATGAATAGTGCGCCTATCGCACTGGTCCAACGTTAGTAACAGAAATTCCCTATTGCTTAAAATAAAAACTGTGGGTCCCTTTTACCCCGGGAAGAGCAATAAACAGGGCGCCGCTTAGGGGAAAGGTTTCTTTTTCTTCGGGCGATAATCCTACGCTGGCAGTGGTAATATAAAGCTGTTTGAGGTCTTCTCCACCAAAATGGCAGGAGGTGATGTTTTTGGCATCCACATCTACCTTCGAGATGAGGTCACCGCTGATGGGGTCCCAGCAATACACGGCGCCACCGGCCCAATGGCCTATCCACAGGCGGTCGTGCTCATCGATGGTCATGCCGTCGGGATGCCCCAGCTCAGGTTGAATCTGGATGGCGACGCGTGTAAACTCAACCTCTCCGCTTTCATCATTGTAGGCATACTCCTTTACCTGCTGGGTGGGGGTGTCTATATAATACATTTTGCTGCGGTCGGCCGACCAGACGATGCCATTGGAGATGGTCATGCCTTCCAGCACACGGGTGAGGGTAAGGTCTTTGTCGAGACGGTACAGGGCAGCTGTTTCTTTGGTGCCATCCAGGGCCATGGTACCCACCCAGAGTCGTCCGGAGGGATCGCACTTGCCGTCGTTGAAACGAAACTTCTGCGGGTCGTAATCGGCCTTTGCCAGGAGTTCAACCGAGCCATCGTGCAGAAAAAGGCGATATATGCCATCCTGCAGGGCTACAATGGCATTGCCATCCTGGTCGGGGACCACAGTGCCTATCCGTTGCGCTAAGGTGTAGGTTTTGTTTGATTGGGTTACAGGATCATAGATATGAAAATTCTTTCCTTCAATATCCACCCACCACAGGGTGTTGGTGCGGTGGTTCCAGAAAGCACCTTCGCCAAGCTTTGCCTGCGCATCGAGCAACAGCTGGGACTCTATAACGGGAAATTTTTCATTGTTGTCAGCCATAATTGTATAGGTAAAGAGAATACCAATTGTGAAAAGAAATAATCTTCGCAGGTTTATCTGCAACTTATTAGAAACAACAGATGATTTATCCGGATGGTTTTTCATATTTGCCCAATTTAAGTGAAAAATAATGCTTTGCCGTAAACAAGGGTTTGCCTGTATAACAAAAATACGTATTCATATTCATGAGGCGGGAATTATTTTTTTAACAGGCAAACAGATTCCTTTGATTCGCAATAATCCGATTCAATGGATAAATAACCGGTATTATCCGTTGTAGAGACGCGCATATCGGCGCGTCTCCTAATATTCCCCTGGCGTATGTTGTAGAGACACGCATAACGGCGTGTCTCCCGGAGAACATTATTTAGGACGGGGCTGGATGCTGGCCTCTACCAGGCAATTCCCTGCAACATAGCATTCCCATTTTTGTTAAAGACCCCAAAAAACTGAGACATGCATGTCGGCCGTTATGCGCGTCTCCTAA
>JBEPXC010000037.1:0-21201 GCA_041642035.1 Sphingobacteriia bacterium | reverse complement strand
CACTCGTAGGACGACTGGATGGGATTAGCAAAGTCGTCCCACGAGTATTTAGAAGGAGCAGCGCATCTTGATGTTGATGCTACCTGTTCATAAACCACTCGTAGGACGACTGGGTGAAGCAACTCTCCCAGTAATCCTGAAGGGATTGAATATGAATAGCCCCGTATCGTATGCGGGGTAGCAGCAGCAGAACAGCCAGGACAACCACGGAGTGGTTGAATGTTTACTTCGAATGTGTTCAACCCTTCGGAGTTTCCGATGTGATATTACCGTTTTTCACATTCAACTCCTTCGGAGTTGTTTTGATTGCGCTGTCGTTAACTTCCACAGGTTCCACCTGCGGCTATTCATATTCAATCCCTGCGGGCTTAGTAGCTGTCTTTTGGGACGGGGAAAGGTCAAAACAGAAACAAAAAAAACACCCCAAACTCAAACTGAGTCAGGGGTGCCAGGTCAGGAGTCACCCTTCCCTTTCTGAAGGGAAGGGCCGGGGATGGGTCAAAGCAAAAACAAAAAAAAGAACACCCCAAACGCAAACTGAGTCAGGGGTGCCAGGTCAGGAGTCACTCTTCCCTATCTGTAGGGAAGGGATGGGTCACATTCTTATCAGATCAAACGATAAATGATCAGGGTTTTTCCAAATCATAAATACCGGCGATCTGGGTTTCGGTAAGGGCCGTATTATAAATCCTTACTTCATCCAACACACCGCGGAAAAAACCACCCCAATCAACAAAGTATGGGCTGGTGTCGTCGGTAGAATAAATGGAAGTTGGCAGATCCTGACCAATGGTAAGGGCTACTGGCGAATCGAGCTGAATAGGTGTTCCGGGGGTATTATCCCACAACTTGATTAGGGTACCATCAAGATAGAAGGTCATTTCACCATCCTGGAATGTAACGGCCACATGATACCATTCTCCAAGATTAACAGTAGGAGATTCATTATCACGATCGTAGTATACTTCAGCGCCTTCATTGAGTGCTTTTAGGGTAAAGAATACCTTGGGGGCATCCTGAAGTTGTAATTTATAGCCATTCCAGCGGTTGAGGGAAACCATATAATTGTTTGCCCATGGGTTTTCAGCCTCATCAGCTTTCATCCACAAGGAGATGGTAATGGCTTGTGCGGGGTTGAGCTGCGAATTGAAAGGAATCTCAACATTGGCACCATTGTTAAAATACAAGGCCTGGTTCTCGTTGCCGTAACGGTCGGCGGTCCATTCAGGATTACCGGCGCCCCAGTTGGCATGGCCTGTAGTAAGGGTACCATTGAAGTTGTTGCCTGAGAAGTCCATGGCCTGGGTTCCTGTTCCTTCATCAAAGGTCCAGTGCCCAACGAGAGCTTCGGGAGCAATAGGTGTTACCAAACGTGCTTCATAGGCATCAATGGCAGCATCAAGAGCAACCACAGCATTGTTCACCTGGATTTGGGTAGCATCTTCATTATCAATAACTGCCTGAGAAAGAACGATTACTTCCTGAAGATCAGCTTTGGAACCAGGCTGATATTGTCCTTCTGCCATACCTTCCTGGGTAGTTTCGAGAAGATTTTCGGCCTCCTGTATTTTGGCTGCCAGCTCAGTTTTATCTACGGTAACGACATCATCATCGTCATCATCGCAAGCGTTGAACAAAACAAGACTACCTGTAATAATGGCAATCATGAGAAATTGAATAAATCTTAACTTTTTCATAGGAGTTTGAATTTTGGGTTAATAAATAAAGGTTAATGTTAATTATTGATTTGGTTGTTGATATCTACCTCGCTTTGAGGTATGGGGAAAAAACGGTGTTGATCGTAATCGAAACTGGTATGGCTGAGTCGGGCTTCGGCATAAGCTTTTCCGTATCGCATAAGGTCGTAGAAGCGGTGGAATTCAAATCCCAGCTCTACGCGTCTTTCATGACGGATGATCTCGCGCAGTTGACCTTTGTCGGTTACCGTAATGTATGGGAGAAGATTTTCGGGTATTTGACCAAAATCAGGCAGCGAAGGATCGTTGAGAAAGCTTTCGCGGGCCCTTTTTCGCACCTGGTTGAGAGGATCCAGCGCCAGGGCGCTTTGGTTGGTTTCGTTGAGTGCTTCGGCTTTGATAAGCAACACTTCGGCATACCGCATAAAGATGTAGTTCAGATCGCCATCGCCCTTGGTACCTGCCGCGATTTCACTCAGGGGTTGCAGGTGCTTTTTCTGTATATATCCCGTTGGTGACCATAAAGGATCGAAGGTGTTGCCATTGATCCAGGGCTGCCCCTCCCTGCCAAGGGTATAATCTAAACGGGGGTCATAAATGCTGTCGGAGACACTTTCGAAAGCTTCAACAAAATCCTGCCGGGGCACATTGAAGAAATAGCCATTCTCGGGCTGAGGAGCAAACCATTGGTTAAGCACATTTCCCATGAAGGGATCCTGTTCAGCCAGGTGTTGTATCTCGAATACGGATTCGGCGTTGTTTTGCGTGGCGGCATCGAAGTTGTCGCTATAAATGGGCATAAGCGAATATTGCCCCAGCAGTTCCAGGTCTTCGATGGCATCGAGCGACTGCTCATATTTCTCACGGAAAAGATATACTTTGGCCAGCAAACCCAGGGCAGCACCCTTTGTAGCACGACCCGCCTGACCACTCACCCCATCGGGCAACACATCGGCGGCCTCGCGTAAGTCCTGTTCTATCTGGTCGTATACCGCAGAAGCAGAAGATACCGCCACATGCAAATCCTGGGCAGTAAGTGCCGGAGTGGTTTTCAGGGGGATATCACCAAAGATGTTAACCAGATGAAAGTAATACCAGGCCCGGAGAAATTTTGCTTCGGCTTCCACCCTGCTTTTGGTTTCATCACTCACCCGCTCTCCCAGGCGGTGAATCACATCATTAGCCCGGCTGATGCCTTCATAATATCGTGACCAGATGTGCAACAGGAATCCATTATCCTGGTTATAGGTAAACTCTTCAATAAACCCTATTTCACTCTGATCGCCCGGTATACCTCCTTTTATGGCATCATCAGAGGCCACATCACCAAACACCCAGAGCGGATTGCGGATAGAGGTAAAACTAAGGGGTTCGTATGCTGCCGTAAGCGCCAGCATGGCATGTTCGTTGGTTTCATAGAATGTACTGCTGGTATATATACCCTGAAGGTCTTCATCGAGAAAATTATCGCAGGCCGGAAGTACGCCCAACAGAACAAGCACGATTACACTTAATTTCTTCATTTTAATATCCTTTATATTTAAAAATTCGCTGATTACACAAAGTGTAAAGGCGGTTTAAAAACCTATCTGAACGCCCACGTTGAAAGATCTTGCCAAAGGGTAGGTTCCCCAGTCAATACCTGCAGCAATGTCACCTTCCCCAACGGAATTGTTGCTGGTGGTCATTTCGGGATCCAGCCCCGGATAGGCGGTGAAAGTCAGCAGGTTGTGAGCCAACACATACACCCTGAGTCTGTTCATTCCCAGGCGTCCGGAAAGGGATTCGGGCAAGGTATATCCCAGCTGAATATTTTTTAATCTCAGGTAGGATCCATCTTCCAGAAAGCGGGTTGAAGGCCTGGTGTTGTTAGCCTTGCCACTCCATGAAGCCCGGGGCTGTGTATCGCTGCTGCCCTCGCCGGTCCAGTGCTCATCATAATAGCGGGTGGTAATATTAAAAGGCCGGTAAAACCCTTCGATATCGGTAGCCACCTGGTAATAAATACTTTGTCCGAATGCCCCCTGGATAAAGAAGGACATATCGAAATTCAGGTAATTGGCCGACAGCTGCAATCCGGCGGTAAATTTTGGAATAGCACTTCCCACATGTGCCCGGTCAAGCTCATCAATATATCCATCTTCATTTTGATCCACATATTTAACATCGCCGGGTCTGATGCCTACGCCCTGATAGGCACTGGTAACCACATCGAGTTCATTCTGGAAGATACCGTCCATTTCATAAAGGAAGAAGGACCCCACGGGATAACCCACTTCGGTACGGGTAGCAAAAACCCCATTGTCGATACGTCCGCTGGCTATGGGACCGGAAAGACTAAGCACCTCGTTGTGCAGGTAAGCACCATTGGCAGATATTTCAAAGCCAAAATCATTCATTCTTTCCTGCCAGGTAAGCTCAAGCTCTATACCCTGATTGAGGATCTCACCATTGTTGACCCAGGCAGGACTGGCATATCCGGCTGAAGGAGGGATGGGTTCTCTGACCAACATATTGGCCGTTACTTTGCGATATACCCCAAGCTCCATATAAAACCGGCCCTGCAGAACCGAAACATCAATCCCCGCATCAATCTGGGTACTGGTTTCCCATTGTAGGTTTTGGTTACCCAGCAGGGTAATGGCATAGCCTGAATACATGGTGCCACCAAAAGGATAGTTGAAGTTGGGAGAAATCTGATCGGAGTAGGCATAGTTTCCTACGTCCTGGTTTCCTATTGAACCATACCCTGCTCTGAGCTTGAGCATCTCAAAGAAGTCGTTGTCGGCCATAAAGCCTTCGCGATCGATGCGCCATGCTCCCGATACACTATAAAAAGTACCCCATCGGTTTTCCGGATTGAAGCGTGAAGAACCATCACGGCGTAGGGTTGCAGAGAGCAAATATCTCTCGCTGTAGTTATAATTTACACGTCCGAAGAGCGAAAGCAGTGTATTGGCCCATTGGCTTTCTGACACCACTACACTTCCCAGGCCATTGCCTAAAAAAACGAGCTGGTCGGTCTGATCAGGAAATTCACGCTGGGTAGAAGTGTTGTTATAGCCATCGTTTCGGATGGCTTCGGTACCCAGTATGGCCGAAAAGATATGCACATCGCTCAACACTTTGTTGTAGGAAAAAACATTGCTGGCTGAAAAAGACTGAAAGTACCCATTGTTGATATTGAGAGAGTTGGGATTGTTGATGCGGTTGTTGGTACCCCAGTTTTCGTTGAAGCGTCGGTTGGATAAATCGGTACGATCCATACCCAAAACAGAGGAGAAATGCAGATCAGGAAAAATCTGAATCTGGGCATTAAAGTCACCGAATAATCTGTTTTGCTTAATATTATTGTTCATTTTATTGGCCAGGGCTACCGGGTTGTATCCGTCGCCCAACAGTTGCTGATGCTCAGGCAGATCGACATACTGTCCGTTTTGATCGCGAATGGGAATGCCCGGGGTGCGAAACATAGCATAGCGTACCACACTGCCGCCATTTCCCCCAAAACCATCACCGCTACTGCCAATAAGGTCGTTATCACTCCTTGAGATATTTATATTGGCTCCAACACTGATGATCTCGTTAAGCTTACTGTTAAGGGTTACTCTTCCCGATGCTTTCTCGTATTGGGAACCAATAATAATTCCTTCCTGCTGGAAGAGGCTTCCCGACACCATATAGGTCAGATCCTCAGTACCACCACTTACCGAAACGTTGTGGTTCTGAATGAGACCATTGCGAAAAATGGATTCCATGTGGTCAACATCGGGCAGATTTGCTGCAAGCTCATCGCTGATGAGTTGACGGTGAAAACGAGGGTTTTCGATAAAGGCATTATCATTTTGTGCCGCTTGGTTATACATCTCCACATATTGCTGAAGATTGGCCATAGGAGTAAGTTCTCCATGTTGCTGGAAGCCCACCTGCGATGAAATATCGATGCGCGGCTTGCCGGGCTCTCCTTTTTTGGTGGTAATGAGTATTACCCCGTTGTTGGCTCTGGCGCCGTAGATGGCCGAAGAAGCCGCATCGCGAAGGATACTCACCGATTCGATATCACTGGGTGACAAAGCATTGAGGGCATCGACAGTGGGCACCCCATCGACAATATACAAGGGGCTGTTGCTGCTGTTGATAGACCCAACGCCTCTGATTCTGACGTTGACCCCTTCGCCGGGCATACCCGTATTATGGGTGATGTTTACCCCGGCTGCCTTTCCCTGCAGGGCCTGGTCTACCCCTGCCACAGGCAGAAGATTCAACTCTTCAGCCCCTATACGGGAAACAGAGCCCGACACATCTACTTTTCGCTGCACACCATAGCCCACCACCACAAATTCATCCAGCAGGGTAACGTCTTCCTTTAAAACAACATCTATAGTAGATTGTCCTTCGACGGGCATACGTATGGTAGCAAACCCAATATAACTGAAGGTTAACACAGGGTTTTGCACATCAGAAGGGATAGTGAGGGAGTAATTCCCCTCCATATCGGTAGTGGTTCCGGTGGTTGTACCTTCAATCATTACCGTAACCCCGGGTAAGCCTATCCCCTGCTCATCGGTGATACGACCACTGACCGGGCCCGTTTGGCCCGTTGCCAGCAGTGGGACTAAAAACAACATTATTATCCACCAAAACCGTATTGTTTGCATCGTACTCATATCATTGTATTTTCGTTTTACTAAAAAAGAAACTATTCTGTTGTTGAGTTTTACCGGTAACTTACGATTACATCGCCTGCCGTATATACCCCTTGTGTTTCAATCAGTTCAGCACCCATGGGAATTTCTACAATAAGCCTTGCCTGCTGCGATGGAATCTTCATTTCTGATGAGGAGGTAACATTCTCAGCCACAACCTCCCTTGCAATGACATCATAGAGGTAAACGGCATCACCGGTGTATTGATAGGTAATGGTTTTATCCTCTTCGTAGGGATTGTACAGCAGAAAGGTAGGATAGGCAGGATTACGATAGAAATCGGTAGCCAGGCAATCGAGTTTAAGAATTCTCTCCACGTTGGTTTTATGTATGATGGCACCAAAAATACCTGCATGGGCAGAGCCATACACACTGAATTGTGTAACGGGTGGATTTCCTTCTATCCAGTTGGGTCCATCACCCAAAGCCACGGGAGAAACGCCCTGAAGCCGTTCGCTGCCGTAATGATCTGTTTTCTTTAATCCTTCGTAGGCTATGACATTTCGAGTGAGATTTTTATATTCGGGTAGCGTCTGGTTCTGATCAGGAATCTCGTTGGGGTAGAATAAGCGAGCCGCATTGGCCGCATTCAACATCCACTTTCCAATGGTTTCAGCATACCGCGGATCGTAACGTACCATAGGAACCAGGGGCCATGCCATGTCGAAGGTATTCATCAGGAAGGCATATCCTCCATCGTGAGCCCAGCTTCCCTGCAAGCCATGCACATCATAGTTGCCCCAGCGCTCGTTAATAATACCCCATCCATAGCGGGCCTGCTCGTTTTGGGTTCCTTCGAATGTCCATTTGAGTATGGGATCAAAGTCATAAGATGCACCATGTTCGGCATTTAAACGGGCGGCTACATAAGCTCCGAAAGGCATCAGCACTTCATAAAAGCGTCCTTCTTCCTGCGACAACAAGGCCTCTGTTGCTGAATGGGCTCCCTCCAGATATTTGGGATCACCAAAATGATTAAAGGCAGAGAGCAATACATAGGCATGTCCTGCTGCGGCATCTTCCTGAAAGGGAATATGGCTGCGCTTGCCCTCCATGGCAGAATAATCGAAGAAAGAATAATGATAATTGCCGTCGAGTACCGAGTCGGCCTTGTAGAACTGATCGGCCACGCTTCTTAAGATGCTGTCGGTTCTCTCTACCTCAGGAAATTCTGCTGCCACAGCATAATACAACACGTTGGGAAAGACATCGTACCACCAGTCGCGTGCATACCCCCCACCCAGCATGGCAATTTCGGGTGAAGTGTTGTTCATAACGATATTCCAGTTGTTTTCGGTATTGAAATAATTTTGCACCATTTTCACATAGTTATATCCATCCTGATCGGTTTTGTCGATACCCATGAGTCCGGCACTCAACAGAGCACCCAGGCTGTTGATGGCTTCGTGAAACTCACCCTGGTTAGCATCAGGGCCTTGACGAATATCACCAATGGCGGTATACAGGCCAAAGGTTTGCTGAGGGAAGTTTCGGCCACTGTCGTCGAGCCATATAAAGGGAAGGTATTCGCCCTTAAGGTCATGGTCAAAAACATACTCATCGAAATTGCGGGCCACCTCACCCCAGTCGGGCAGATCGTAAGGCTCAGGTAGATAGGGCATGGTTTCTACCCTGTCGATATGCTTTTGATCAATGGACGACCTGGGGTTTG
Organism: Sphingobacteriia bacterium; assembly: GCA_041642035.1. GTDB lineage: Bacteria > Bacteroidota > Bacteroidia > Bacteroidales > UBA7960 > SKVR01. The sequence continues at coordinate 13,126 of JBEPXC010000037.1, read as the reverse complement.
TGCAGGAAGCACAAACAAGCATAAATGCCAATAGTGCCGGTAGAAAAAAATAGGATTTCATTTTCATGATGGTATATATTTATAAATCAGTTGAAAAGCTGAATTGTTTTGTAATGGTTTAAAGTGTTGTGTTTATTTATCTAATTTTTATGATGTGGGTTAGAAGCGTATTACCCTAACCTTTTTGAATTTGCCACCATGCTGTATTATGTGTTGATATCAAATGACTGGACTCATTATTTCTTTCTTCTTCTTTTGCCTTGACGCAAAAGAAGCAAAAGGTCAAGGCTGCCGATTTTTTAATGTGGTTTAATTTGATTAAATAGGTCACATTGAGCTTGCCCTTCGGGCTTCGGTTCCGACAAGTCTGAAGCTCACTCCGCTGGAAGTTTGAATGTCCCGCAAACAATAATTTATGCATTGAATATTATTTGCTGCTTTGCGGAACTGCAAACTTCCCAAAAAGCTCCGTTTAATCTGAATATAATTGATTAAATCGGTTAGATTGAACTTGCAGAATAACATTTTATCCTTGATTAGTTAGAATTGCTCTGCAAGTTTCACTTCGACTTGTTACCGGAAAATATCGAAGGCCACTTAAGGGAGCAGTGCTGGTTTAAAGTTTTATAACATAGACTTTAGTATTTTAAATTCTTTTGGATCATTATAATTGTGATGATGGGTTGTTTTTGTGAACAGCCCGGTGTTACTGTTCTAATTTTGGGGCTACCAGGTCGGGATTGTCTTTTTTTACTTCATCGATGGTATTGTTGGTATGGCGGATGATGTTGCGGGCCATGGGGATGGAGGCTACCTGGATCAAGGCTACGATGATCAGGGAATACCGCAGGGCCACCTCTTCAGAGACATAGAATGCCAGTGCGATAAACAGCACCAGGCCAAAAAACCTACCCACATACAGACCATATTCATGATTGAAAATATAGGCAAATTCACTACGGTTTTCTTTCACCGACAAGACATCAATGATCCTCATCTGTATGGGGAAATAGGCGATGTCGTGCAGGGGCATAAACAACACCCGGCAAAGCACAAATATCATAACCCCCACAGCCGAATAAAGGATACCATTGGTAAGCGCACCGATGAGAAAGATGATGATTCCACCGGCGAAAATATAAATCCGGTGTTTGGGTTTTGCCGTACGTCCCAGGATATACAACATGATGGCCGCAATAAGTCCACTCACACTCTGTATGGTACCCAGCGATCCTTCATCGCCAACCAGGCGCATGATCAGAATGGCAGGAGCCGTAACCAGATATCCCTGCACCATGCCTTTCAGTCCGGCCAGCACAAGCATTTTGCGCCAAAGCTTATCAAAACGCCAATGGATAAATTTCTTTTGTCGGGGGTTGCGGAATTTTTCCTGATGAATGACCCAGCTGGCCAAAATGGTCAGCAAGAAAACCACCCCGGTAATGACCTGATAGGCTCCGTTTATCTCACCTGAGAACCATCCCAGCAGAGTGCTTCGCACCAGGAACCATCCCACCAGAACAGGCACGATAATAAAGGTTATGGTATAAAAGAAGGTTTCTACCCCATAATAGTAATTGCGGTTTTGATCGTTGGTGGTGTCCAGGGTAAGGAAATCGCGGTTGGCCCAGAAAAAGCCAAAGGAGATACCCATGATGAATCCGGCTATAGATACTCCGGCCATTGTCATCTCGTTAAGGGTCATCATAAAGATCATCGACAAGCCACTAAGCAGCATTCCAAAGCTGTATAGGCGCGATATATTTACTCTATTCAGTAAAAATCCGTTCAACAAAAAAGTGAAGGGTATACCCGTGTATACACACAACTGGTAAAGGGCCACCATAGAGGGGTTATTGGAACTACGCATGATGTATGCTCCTACAAAAATATCGACCACGGGCAGCACAAAAGCATAAATCATATTGGTAGCCAACACCAGTCGCATATCGCGTGGCATGGACATGAAAAACCGGTATTCCGTCAGTATTTTATTCTTCATGGGGGAGAGTATTTGAAGGGTTTTGTTAAGCGGGCTAAAGATTGTATAATGAGTTTGTTTGAATAACCATTGACTGATCCTATGAATCAGCAGCAAAACAATGCCATTGTAGCCAATTTGGAGGTTTATTTCAGGGTACTGAGAATTTCATTTATGGAAAATTCGGCTCCACAAATAACTTCATCACTGGCACCATAGTACATGATGATCTTATCTCCCTCTACCAGGTGTCCGTTGGTAAATATTACATTGCCGAAAAATCCGGTCTGTTCGTAATCCAGAATGGGCTCCATGATGGGTTGAATGCTACGCGCCAGCACTTTCGAGGGATCCTGTTTATCGAGCAGCAGAGCTCCCAGGCAGTATCGGTTATTTTCATCGGCACCATGGTATATCTCCAGCCATCCTTTGTCGGTTTCTATGGGTGCTGCGCCGGCACCCACACGGGCACTGTCCCAGGTTCCCTTGCGGGTAAGAGCAATGCATGTATGATTGCCCCAGTGCAAGAGATCAGGTGATTCGGCCAGCCAGATGTAATTGCCTCCCAACTCAGGACTGCTGGGTCGGTGCAAGGTGTAATATTTTCCATTGATCTTGCGCCCGAAGATGGCGCAATCTTTATTGTGCGGAGGGAAGATCATTCCACGGCGCTCGAAGGTCTTCCAGTCGCGTGTAAACATATACCCCACCCCCACTGCTATCTCTGATACCTTGGTATAGGTCAGGTGAAAGCCATCGTCCATCAGGCTTACCCGGCAGTCTTCAATACCGAATGATTCCGATTCTCCTTTACCCATGATGGGCTTGTAGGATGGATCTTCACTAAAGGTAACCCCATCGGTGCTGCTCACCAGGCGCAGGTGCGAAAGGGTAGTAAGATAGTTCTTTCCTTTATAGGCAATAACCCTGGGGTCGGAGGCATCGAGATCGGGGTCGTTTTTATCGAAGCTAAGGATTTCGATGGCACCTCCTTTATTGAGTACGGGTACTTTTATGGTTTGTTCGTCCTGCTCTGTGCGTTCGGCCACCCGGCACAAAAGCCATATTTTCCCATCGTAGCGAAATACACCCGGGTTGAGCAGGCATTCTATTTTCATGCCCGGGATACTGGGTTGAAGATCGGATGGTTTTAGCAGGGGATTTTCATTGAAGCGAATTGCAATATCCATAACATGTAGTATTGGTGTTGTTGTTTTGTCAGCATCAAAGATAAAGGCAGACTTTCGCAAACGTGTGCACCAGGCTAGCAAGTTTGTACATTATATTCTCAATTTTGCCTTTTATCTAACTATCAGGAGGTTTGGAAAGCCAAAACAACGATTTTCTCAGGATTTTGATAAGGGGGTGTACAGGAAGGGGTAGGGTTTAAGAAGTTTAAAAGGTTTAGAGTTTATAGTTTAAAATGTTTAGGGGTTTTAGGGTTTAGAGTTTAGAAGTGGCAAGAAGTTCCTCCCTGGGGTCATGACACATCGCAGGGAGAGCAAAAAGGGATAATTATTGGCGGCTCCGCCGCCAATGATTATCCCCTCTCTCTCTGAAAGTGTACCCCGTCATCCCGAGCGCAGCGAGGGATCTCATGGAAAAACCGGTGTGTAGTGTATAGTGCCAGGTTTAGAAGAGGTTCCTCCCTGCGGTCGGAATGACCAATCGCGGGGAGGGCAAAAAGGAAGATTCATTGGAGGCGGAGCCGCCAATGAATCTTCCCCTCTCTCCATGCAAGGCAAACTCGTCATCCCGAGCGCAGCGAGAGATCTCATGGAAAAACCGGTGTATAGTGTATAGTGGCGGGTTTAGAAGAGGTTCCTCCCTGCGGTCGGAATGACAATTCGCAGGGAGAGCAAAAAGGGATAATCATTGGCGGCTCTGCCGCCAATGATTATCCCCTCTCTCTCTGAAAGTGTACCCCGTCATCCCGAGCGCAGCGAGAGATCTCATGGGAAAACCGTCGTGTAATTGTATAGTGCCGGGTTTAGGTATATTTTATAACGGAGTGCTTGCAAAATCTCCCGGATGTGATGGCCGGGCTTTACGAAAATGGCTATGAAAACTTTTATCATCCCTATGTGATGAAGGTAATACACCTGTCGGAGAACACATTTTACGATGGTTTGTTTCAGCCCGACGACAATGGAACCGAAGTCTTGCTCCTGGAAAGGGAGGAGAGATATGACTAATCTTTGTAAAGAATTCTTTTTACTAATGACGTAGTTTGTCCTACCCCGACAATATTTTTGCGCTCTGGGAATAATCCCTGGAAAACAAAAAAGTATTGCATTATGGAAAACCTGGCCAAAATTTATTCATACGTATTAAGAATTGATGATGGTGCAGCACCCAATCCATTTTGGGGGATTTGTACCCTGACTATTTGCAAACCTGCAATAAGGCGCACGGCTCAAATTGGAGACTGGATTATTGGTACTGGTGCCAAAAACACAAAACTAACCGACGGACAAACATATGATTTCTCCGACAGCATTGTTTATGCAATGAAAGTCACAAATATTATGACTTTAAAAGAATATGATCATCACTGTAATCATCATTTAAAAAACAAAATACCAAACCGGAGCACAAATGACTGGAGGTTAAGAGTTGGCGATTGCATATACGACTATTCAAAGAATGACGAACCTACACTAAGAAAAGGCGTTCACAATGAGTGGAACAGAAAAGGAGATTTGGGTAGATATATGGCCTTATTGTCCGACCATTTCTATTATTTTGGGGTTGAAGCCAGACCTTTACCACCAGAACTCAGGAAACTTATAAAGAAAAACCAGGGGTATAAGAAAATTGAAAAACAAGACCTGATTGAAAAGTTTGAAGAGTGGATTTCAACATTTGACAAGAATAAAATTTATGCTAACCCTCAAATGCGTTGGCTTTTTGACAGAGAAATGACAGATGAAGAGCTTACGCAGGTTTTTTTTATGTTTAAAGGCTGATAATTAAATAATAATTAAGTTAAAGATATATGTGCTAGGAAAAATACTTTATATTTGGTAGAATTTTGAACATTGCATACGTCTGTGCGCATATTGGTTTGCCTGATGACGAAGATGATTTTGATTTTTAAGGAACGATTTACAGCATTAAAAGCTGAACTGGGAAAACAGATAAAAGATGAAGCCATTTTAAATGAACGCATGGCAGAAAACCTTTCCAAAATTGATTTGAATGAAGAGTATCTCTGAGAATAAAAATGAAATTGTGTTATATCAGGCTGATAATCTTACCAGCGTTGAGGTCAAGCTTGGAAATGATACAGTTTGGTTAAATCGTAATCAAATTGCAACCCTTTTTAACAGGGATGTAAAAACCATTGGTAAACATATTAATAATGTTTTTGATGAAGCTGAACTTGATAGAGGAGCAACTGTCGCAAATTTTGCGACAGTTCAAATAGAAGGCGATAGAGAAGTTGCAAGACAAATTGAACATTATAATCTTGATGTTATAATATCTGTTGGATACAGAGTTAAATCTAAACAAGGTACGCAGGTTAGAATATGGGCAAATAAAATAATTAAGGATTATTTACTTAAAGGTTATGCTGTTAATAAAAGAATAGATAGAATTGAAGATAATGTTCATGCCCTGATAGGAAGGGTTGATGAAATTGATTTGCAAATAAAATCAAGTTTGCTACCCAGTCAGGGTGTTTTTTACGAAGGGCAGGTATTCGATGCATATGTGTTTGTTGCCGGGTTAATTAAAAAAGCAAAAACTGATATTATTCTGATTGACAACTATGTGGACGAAACCGTATTGACCCTTTTGGCCAAGCGTAATAAAAACACAAAAGCCACTATTTACACCAAATCCATAAGTAAACGTTGCAGCTTGATCTGAAAAAGCATAATAGTCAATACCCCGAAATAAAAATAATTGAATTTAACGATGCCCACGACCGCTTTTTATTTATTGATGAAAAGAAACTTTACCATATGGGGGCTTCAGTCAAAGATTTGGGCAGGAAATGGTTCGCTTTTTCAAGAATGGATTCCTTTGTAAATGAAGTGTTGGTGAAATTGAAAGAAAGATAGCCTTTCCTATCATGCCCGCACCACCGTGCTGGCCTACATTATATCCATATACAGGGCGCACACCGTGCGCCTGACGAGAGGGAGGTACGAAAATACTACGAAGTAGCTCTGGCCCAGCAGATTCCTCCCTGCGGTCGGAATGACTGTTCGTAAGGTGGGGGCGAAGGAAGTACCAGTGGCGGCTCCGCCGCCACTGGTACTTCCCCCTCTCTACCTAAGGCATAAGGGTCATTCCGACCGGAGGGAGGAATCTCAATGGAAGTGAACTGTTACATACTAATTGTATGTAGTTAATTGAAATGTATGTGTGTGGGAAAATGGGTTATATTTGGGGGGAAATTGAAAAAGTGCCAATAGTCTATGACATTAATGGTAAAAAAATATTAAGTTCACAGCAGAAATATTACCCGGTTGGATTCGAGATTTCAATAAGATGATAAACCTTAACCTAAAACTAACAAAATGAAAACTATCAACTTAATTTACATCCTTAGCCTGATCATTATAGCTGTATCTGTTTTTTTCGTTGTAGGCTATCCAAACTCCGGAAGAATTGAACTCATAGCAGGGGGATTGATCCTGATTGGGTTTTCATTAAACATTTTAGGTTATGTACTGAAAAAAGGATAAACAGAATCTATTCCATACCATGAACAGACTTGACAGACTGACAAGCATACTCATTCAACTTCAATCGAAACGAATGATAACTGCCCGTGAAATAGCTGAACGTTTTGAAGTTAGTATCAGGACCATTTACAGAGATATTCAAACATTAAGACTTGCAGGTGTTCCCATTGGTGAAGAAGAAGGTAAAGGTTATTTTTTGGTTGAGGGTTACCGGCTTCCACCTGTATTGTTCACCATGGAAGAGGCAAGAGCTTTGGTAACAACAAGTAAAATTTTAAACTACCATACCGAAGACTCTCTTAAACATAACTACGAATCTGCACTTTTTAAAATAAAAGCTGTTTTATCTCTCAATGACAAAGACAAGCTGGAATTTCTCCATTCGAGAATAGGATTTCAGAAACCATGGGCACCCACAAGTTTGTATCTAGACAGTATCCAGCACTCCATTACAGAAAGCCAGAAGCTGAAAATAGAATATCAGTCAAGAGAGCAAGAGCACATCACCGAACGAATAATTCAACCTTATGCAGTTTATTTCAGCGGTGCTGTGTGGACAACGATTGCTTTTTGTGAGCTACGCCAGGAAATAAGAGAGTTTCGCCTTGACAAAATAAAAGAACTCAAAATCCAACAGACTCAGTTCAAACCCGACAAGACTTTCTGCATGGAACACTATTTAGAAGAACGCTCAAAAAGATTATTTTAAACCCCTGACATAGGGTTGTCATACGTGCCTTTTATCTTTGCATCAAATTCAAACAAAAATGTATAAAAAAGCAATTTTATTCATCGTCATTGCTTCGTTTTTATCGAATGCAGGCATGGCACAAACTCAAAGGAATATGACAGCAAAACAAGTCACAATCAGAGACAAACAAGTTGAAATCAATTATTTTCAACAAGGACATGGCGACACAACACTTCTGTTTTTACACGGTTGGTGCATTGACGGAAGGTATTGGGAAAATCAAATAGAATATTTTTCTGAAAACTACAATGTTTATGCAATTGACCTGCCGGGCTTTGGCAAATCCAAAGCCGTAAGAACCGACTGGACCATTGAAGAATATGCCCATGATGTAAAAGCATTTATTGACACCATGAACCTTAAAAATGTTGTAATCATTGGACATTCTATGGCAGGCGAAATTATGTTACACATGGCATTAACCAACAACCTGAAAATTATAAGTATTGTAGGTGTTGACAATTTCAAAATGATTGACGTTGTGTTTTCACCGGAACAAATGAAACAAATGACCGACTTCTTCCCGATGCTTGAAAAGGATTTTAAAAATGCAGCGCCTGCATATGCAGATATGATGCTTTTTCACCCAACAACTTCAAAGGAAGTGAAAGACAGAGTGAAAACTGATTTTGCAGATAGCGATGCTGTAATTGGCTATAACACCATTATGACCCAAATGCAATATGCTTATACCGATGCACAAAGACTGGAACAGCTTAATTATACGTTATACCTGATAAACAGTGACAGTTTTCCAACAAACGAAACCGGACTGAAAGCCCATTGTAAAAGTGGTTTTCAGGTGGAAACCATTTCTGCCACGGGACATTATCCCATGATAGAAAAACCGACAGAATTTAATGTACTATTAGAAAAAGTGCTGACAGAACTTTAATCGATGAATGAAAACAAACCAAAAAACATAAAAATGAATCCGGCTAAAGAAACGGCTACTTTTTTTAAAACACAGGACGAATTCAGGAAATGGCTGGAAAGTCACCACGAAAAGGAGACGGAATTAATTGTTGGGTTTTATAAGGTGGGTAGCGGAAAGCCTTCAATGAACTGGTCGCAATCGGTTGACCAGGCGCTTTGTTTTGGCTGGATTGATGGGATTAGAAAATCAATCGATCTGCTATGCTTATTTAAAAGCTCCCAAAAACCAATGCCATTACAAATATGGCCATCAAGATGTTTTTACTCTTTTTCATAATGAATTTGGCATTGATTTAATTAATTTACATTTTTAAGTATATACACACCATACAATCCTACATCTCCGAGAGAGGTAACAGGGGCACTGGAATATATTATGTGTTTTTCATCGGGAGACCAATTGGGAAATATATTTACTGAAAGACCTGTTCTGTCATCTGTGTTAACATCCAGTACTTGCTTTGTAAGCGTTTTCCTGTCTATTATACCTACTTCACTACCTTCTTTTGTATTACCAACGGCACCCCAAGGATAATTGCTGTATAAAATCTTATCGCCGGTTTTATTATAGCGCAACCACAAACAAGCCGGGAAATCAAAATTTACCTCAAGCGTATCAGAAGTTTGGGTATTGAAATTATATTCAATCACAAGTGGAGATTTGCCCATTTTTACAACCGGAATTATTATGATATCTTCCGTAGGGTGAACATCAAAACCATTAATAAATTCTGTTCGCCCCATATCCGAAATGTATTCCAACAGAAGTGTTTTTTCATGGGTAACTTTATTGAATAAATAATAGCCCGGATTTACTCCCATTGGATTACCATAGGAATAATAAATGATTTGATCGGTGGTTCTGTAATGAACAGCACTGGATATATTTTCTGTACTATCAATGAGCACTTCAATACTATTACTATTGGTATTGTATTCACCCAATCCACCAGAACCATCGTAATATGACTTCATAAATAAATATGTATTCCCGTTTGATAAGGCACTTACAATAAGATTACTATAATGCAATTCGTCGATAGAAACCTCTACAATTTTCAGATCTGAATTTAATTGATAATACCCTAACATATAACTTGTGTATACCCTGTTATTATCAAACCAATAGGAACTATGAACGTTCATGATACCATACATATCTTCATATAAAAGGGTAACAATATTCTCATTAATCTTAAACCGTTTCGGCTCATCTGATTTTGTGCAGGAATTATTCACTATAACGCTAAATGTTAACCAGCAGAAAAATAAAAATGTATTCTTCATAACCAGATTGTTTAAGTTGTTTTTGTAGTTTATTTAAGACGGTTGTCAACGTCACATAAAATTGAATATGCATTACACATAATTCAATATCTAGCATCGAATATAGTATTAAATTTTAAAATATTAACATACAAAGAAAAAATAATTGAAATATGATATGATTTGCTGTTTTAATTATTTTCTTTTTGCTCTGGTATTCTATTGCAAACCCAATTTTATGATCGTTTTTTACTTGCCCTGGGAATGGGTTTGTGTGCTGATTCAACTTCTTTCATCCTGATCTTTCAGCCTTGAACCATATTGATACCATTTCCTGATATTAAATGATGCCATCCAAAAAGCAGAAGATACGTATGAAACTTGCATGAACACTGTAGAAAGTTCTCGCTTTGGGAATATTACAGTATCTTTGTTATCTGATTGTGGACTATGAGGAGAATATTTGCAAAAAGTACACTGAAAGAATTTTGGGAAAAACATCCCGATTCAGAGCAATATTTAAAAACCTGGTATGATACTGCTATGCGTGTGGATTGGGAAATGCCAAATGACGTAAAAAAGAATTATGCAACGGCAAGTATTCTAAAAGACAGCAGAATTGTCTTTAATATTAAAGGCAGTTCATACCGATTGGTGGTTAATTCAATTTCGAATATCAATTGGCTTTTATTCGGTTCATAGGCACTCACTCAGATTATGATAGAATCGACGCGGATATTATTTAAAACCTGGAATATATGGATATAAAACCCATCAAAACAGAAGCGGATTATAGGGCAGCGTTTAAAAGATTGGAAGAGATTTTTGATGCAATACCCGAAACACCTGAAAGTGATGAGCTTGAGATACTTGGATTAATCGTTGAGGATTATGAAAACAAACATTATCCCATTGATGCACCTGATCCCATTGAAGCAATTAAAATACGGATGGAAGAAATGAATCTAAAGCAAGTGGATTTGATACCAGAGATTGGCGGAAAAAGCAGGGTTTCGGAAATTATGAATCGTAAACGCAGGTTGACTGTAGAAATGATCCGAAAACTGACCACCCGACTAAATTTATCTCCAAATGTATTGATTAAGGATTATCAACTAAGCGAATAGGTTAGCAGAACCCTTGTTAACATCTACATGTACATTGGCAATAAAACCTTTATAACCAATGAATGAACCAAAAAACACAAAAATGAATCCGGCTAAAGGAACCGCAACTTTTTTTAAAACACAGGACGAATTCAGAAAATGGCTGGAAAGTCACCATGAAAAAGAGACTGAGTTACTTGTTGGGTTTTATAAGGTGGGTAGCGGAAAGCCTTCAATGAACTGGTCGCAGTCGGTTGACCAGGCGCTTTGTTTTGGCTGGATTGATGGGATTAGAAAATCAATCGACAAGGAGAGTTATAGCATTCGATTTACACCACGCCGAAGTTCGAGCAATTGGAGTGTCATAAACATAAAAAAAATTGAAGAACTCACCAAAGCCGGTCTTATGAAACCAGCCGGACTTAAAGCATTTGATCTGAGGAAGGAAGATACATCCGGAATTTACGATTACGAAAATGGTGCTGTGCTTCTTGATCCGGATTATGAAAAACAATTAAAAGCGCATAAAATGGCGTGGGACTTTTTCATGCAACAAGCCCCTTCCTATAAAAAAGCAATAATACGCTGGATAATGAGTGCAAAGCAAGATAAAACAAGACAATCACGATTAGAAAAGGTAATAACAGAAAGCGGAGAACAAAAGCGGGTTTCATAACAAAAAACCAATGTGATTCTGAAAAGCGATATAACGTTATTTTTGCGATCAGGATAAACAAAATAGCGTTATATTTGTGATTAAGGGTGAGGGGAAATGTATAAAACCTAAATCATCAACAGGGAGAATTACTATGAGTTTCTTGTGGGTGATAATCTCCAGTGATTAGTTGGGTAAAAATATACGAATCTGATTATGCAATAGAGCCTTTAGTCTATAGCACAAACACCATTCCCCATCCAAAGAAAAACGCTATACCCGTGATGGCGGAATCACCTGGCATGATACTCCCCTGTCCTACTATGGTGATAATATGGTTACGCCCAATCTAAGATAGTGATTTCTGCAAAGATAATCGAGTATTTGTCGATTATCTGTACAGAAATTGTTATGCAATAGAGCCTTTAATCTATAACAATAACACCCTTTTCCTGCCCAAAGAAATACCTGGCAGGATACTCCCCTGTGAGCGATCCTGCTTCCTGTCAGCCGGACATTTAAAACCACAACAACCTTTAATTGAACATATTGCTCCCAATTAATATTATTGCTAAATTTGAGAAAGTATAAAGATCATGGGCAAAAAAAAATTAATTGAAGATACGGTAAGCAAAATGAAGCAGCTCCCGGACGATAAGCTGGAAGAAGTGCATGATTTCGTATCATTTCTTTTAAGTAAAACAGATGATATATTATTACAGGTAAGTTTACAAAAGTTGTCTTCTGAATCTAAAACCCTTAGTTTCCTGAATGATGAAAAGGACCTCTATTTTGTAAATGACCTTAAAGAACGTTACAAATAAAAAAGGGAGATATCGTGTTGATTTCCTTTCCATTCTGGTTTTAGAAAAATCAGGTCAATTGACAAAGACCGAAATTCATCTGCCTTATAAGAATCTAATAAATATTTTGCAATTGGATTAATTGCCTTTCGAGGGATATGTTGGGCAAATTGTTTTGTATTTTAACAATAAATTTCTCCTCTCCTACTCAACATATAAACAAAATTATTATATTTGGATCGTAAATACATATAGTACCAATAGCCAAAGGTTATATAAGATTTGGCTGTCAGGGGCGGGAGGCTATGAAAGCTTCCCAAGTTTGCATAATACTAAGAAAAAGGGGTCATCAGCATTTTCGGTTAAAAGAACAAGGGAATAAATTCTCTTTTATTTACATACTCGCTTTAACATTTAAAACCTTTCACCATGGAAACAAATACCCTCAACAGAACGGCATATTTTGTCCTATTTCTGACCATTATGATTTCATCCTGTACAGAAAAAACATCTTCTGACCGTGGGTTTGATTTCGTACCGCGCAAATGCTCTGAGGCATTTCTTTTACAAATGAAAAAGCAAGCTGTCATTGACACCAAGGGAGATACCATCAGGCATGAATTCCTCGCGGTTTTGACCGAAGGAGTATCCATAAATGATTTCGTTTTAACAATTGAAACTTTTGATTCAGTTCTTGATGCTCCATTGGTGCTATTGGAAGAAGAGATTGAAAGTAGTTACAGGCAGTTGCTCAAATCTGAACTCAAATCAGGAGATGCTTCTGAAGAGGATAATGATGCTCCTCCAAGGGTTGTTGAATACCGTACAACGGGCATTAAACAAATAACAATAAGCTCTCCGGATGTTTCACTTTTTGGAGAACCCATTGGAAACCCGCTCAATGAGCATCTGGAAATTTTGCATGATG